>NZ_JHWX01000007.1 GCF_000621965.1 Methanobrevibacter wolinii SH | reverse complement strand
ATAAATTGTGTTTTGATTACTGTATCTAATTTTTTAAGGTTTTTAAAACCATTAGAGGAAAATATTTGTTTTGATTTTCTAGAACCAATAATTTTAAATATTTTATTCAACATAATATAATTTGGGTCGTTTTTATCAAGATTTAGATTGTGGAACATTTTTTTCGCCAAATATATATTTGTTGCACTTATTATTTAAATTTATTGGTTTAAACGACCTTTTTTTATTAAATTACTAATTTTCCAATTGTATTATTACAAAACAAGAATATACAATAATTAAAACTATAAAAATAAGAAAAATTAGGGCTCAAAAACAAGTCAAAAATTCAGGCCCCTAAAGTATTATTTCTGATAATAATACTAAATATGAAGAATCTTCTAGTAGATTATCATCAAATAATAATTTAGTTGATACTTCACTTAGTGCTAATAATCTTAGTATGAAATATCATGATGGATCTAAATTTATTGTTTATATTAAATCAGATAAATCTGTTGAAGGTAAATATATTCGTATTAATATTGGTAATGATACATATTGGAGACCAATACAAAATAATAAAGCAGAATTAACAATATATAATAAAGAAGGAACTTATGTTGCTAATTGTATCTTTAATTATTATGGATTTAAGACAAGTAAATGTTCTGCAATAATTAGAATTACTAATAATAAAACAGATACTAAAATGACTGCAGATAATCTAATTATGGATTATAATGATGGTTCAAGTTATATTGTTAAATTAACTGATGATAAAGGAAATCCATTAATAAATTCTTATATTAAAATTATAATATCAAATAGGACATATTATAAGGTTACTGATGAAGAAGGTTTTGCTTGTTTACCTATTACCAATGGTGCAGGGATATACACTGTGACAGCTTATTATAATGGTAATTATAATTATAAACCTTCCAAAATAAGTTCAAAGATTACTATCAAAAAGTTAAAAACATCAATTAAAGCAGATAATTTAATAAAATTATATGGTAATAACACTAATTTTGTAGCAATAATTACAGATGAAAATAAAAACCCTTTAAATAATACATATATTATTACTATGATTAATAATCGTAAGTACTATTCTAAATCTAATGAAAAAGGAATAATATCTATTAATATTAATTTAAATCCAGGAAAATATCCAGTAATAGTTAATTTTAATGGTACAAAAGGTTATGAAAAATCTTCTAAAAAAGCAACAATTACAATTATTGGATTAAAAACATTAATTGTCTCAAATAATATTGTTAAATATTATAGAAATGGAACTAATCTTGAAGGATTCCTTTATAAAATAAACCCAATTACTGGAAATAAAACACCTATAAATAATGCAACTGTAACAATTATTTTGAAAAATATTAAATATTATAAAACTACTGATTCTCATGGTAAATTTAATTTACCAATTAACCTTATAACAGGTAAATATAATATTTTAATATTATATAAAGGGTATGGTGGTTTTTCATCATCAAATAAAACTGTAAATATTCAAGTAATAAACCATCAAACTCAAATAGAGATAAATAATTTAGTTAAATATTATAGGAATGCAAGCAATTTAAAAGGTAGAATAGTAATTTTAGATAATAAAATTAAAACACCACTTAAAGGAGCATATATAACTTTAATTTTCAATAATAAAACTAAATATAATTTAAAATCTGATGATAATGGTTATTTTAGTTTAAATATTAATTTTAATCCAGGAAAATATAATGCCAAAATTTCTTATCAACGAACTGGTTATAATACTGTTAATAAAATAATTTCAGTCACAATCCTAAAATATTCAACAAATATCATTTGTAATAATGTAAATAAAATTTATAATGATAATAACAATATTAAAGGACAATTATTATTAATTGATACAGTAAATAAAAAGAATAAACCATTTGCTAATACTTATATTACAATAACAATTAACAAAAAAGTGTATAATGTAAAAACTAATAATAATGGTAATTTTAATTTAAGTATTAAACAAAATCCTGGGAAATACAAAGTTGTTATATATTATAAAGGTAATAATGGATATAAATCTGCAAGTAAAACAATATTACTTACAATAAATTCATATAATACAAGAATTGATATTAAAAATTTAAATAAGTATTACAGAAATAACAGTCAACTTGAAGGGAATTTAATACTTATAAATCCTTTAACAAAAAAAGAAACACCATATAGAAATACATATCTTAATATTATTCTTAATCAAACTAATTATAATGTAAAAACAGATAATAATGGTCATTTTAAGTTAAATATTAACCTTAAGCCAGGATTATATAAATTCTTAGCACAATACAAAGGACATAATGGTTATAAGGCATATAAAAAGTATGTATTAGTTAATGTTTTAAGTATTAAAACTACTTTAAAAACAAGTAATTTGATTAAATATTACAATGATAACAAGCAATTATCTGTAAAACTTATCAATCAATATAACCAATCAATTGCAGGTGCATATATCAATTTTAAAATTAATAATAAAACTTACAATAAAATAACTGATAAAAATGGAATAGCAAATATTTTAATTAAAATGAATTCTGGAAAATATGATGTTGTAATTACATATAAAGGTTCAACAGGAATTTCTAGTTCAAAAACAGTATCTCATTTAACTATAAATAAATTACCTATAACTATTTCTAGCCTTGGTGCAGATTTACATCAAAATGAGTCATATAAAGTAAAAGTTCTAGATTTTAATGGTAAAATTGTAAGTAATGCAAATATTATCTTTAAAATTAATAACAGAACATATTATAAATATACTGATTCAAATGGTATTGCAACAATTCCAATTACTCTAAAAAAAGGTAATTATAATGTTCTTGTTACTTCAGGAAATAATTATAAATGTGATAATTTTATAGAAACAGTTAGTGTTGTATGAATTTAAGTATTTATGATTTTATTATAATTTGGGTGGTTATATAAATTTTTATTAGATTCTAAATAAGTTTGTATTTATAATATTTTTTGTTATAAAGTAAAGTTTTTTGACTTTACTTTTTTTAATTTTTATTATGAGATTAATATGATTTATTATTTTTTAGTAAAAATTGTGATTTATTATTAGGTGAAAATATGGATTTTAATCAATTAATTAAATTATTGGAAATAAATGGTGAAAATAAAAATCAATTTTTCATTGAATTAAATTATAGAAATCAGATTTATATCTTTGATATATATGATATTAAACAAGACTTTATTAAATATAATATTTTGCATTTGCCTTTTAAACCATATGTAATGGAATTAAGTAAGATTAATATTGTTCGATGTATATGTAATAATCAAAATAAAGATAAATTGTATGAATTGGGTTTTGATAAAGAGAAAATTAAAGTAAAATAAAAGTTTATTATAAAATTTTATTTTAAAATGAATCATGGTGATTTATATGGGAAGATATGAAATTAAAAATCATAGTATGTATAAATGGTGGGTTAATATTTATTATAATGAAAACTTTCAAGGAAAACAATATAAATATGTTATTAACTGTTTTAATTCTATGTTTCAAGATTTTTTAATTAAAAATCCTAAATGGCTAAAAACATTAAAAAATAAAAAATATAATTTCCCTTTAAATTGGACTATATTTAATGGTGGTTTTATATTTTTTGCAGATAATTTTGTTAATATGGAATTAATTTATGATTGTATTAATGAAATTGAGATAGGTATATTTAGAACATTATATGTGGATAATTGGATTAAAAAATATTCTAAAGAAAATTTAATATTAAAAAATCAAATTATTATAGAATATAATTCTGATAAATTTCTTAAAATGATTTTTGTCAATTGTTTAAATCAAGTTAATAAAGAATTATTAATTTAATAAAAAATTTTTCGTATTTAACTGTTTTAAACTACTTAAATTAGATGTGGGGATATAATTGAATATAGATTTACGAAAGTTGCCTGATATCTTGTATAAACATAGATATGTTTTGTTATATGATTTCGATATAGATTTAATATTTAAATTATTTAAAGAATATGGTTCTGTTATTAGAATTAAATATCCAAATTATCCGAAGCATATTATGAAAATTATTGTACATTATTTTCATTTAGATTATAATTATAAAGATATTACATCTAAAAGTTTAGATTTTATTATTGATTTATTTAAAAATCATTTTATACAATATTATGATGAAACACAAAAATATTTATTTAAAGATCTTAATTTTGAAGGTTTTGTTGAGTATGAAAAAGCAGAATTCATTGATGATTCCATAATTTTAATTTTTGATAATTTTGATAAAATTAAAATAAATTCTATTCCAGTTTTTGAAACATTTTTTGAATTAAAAAATGTTTACATTATTGCAAATACTTACAGTGACGAATTTCAATATGAAATTAACAAATTGATTATTTCTAATTTTTATGAATTAAACTCCAATGAAATTATTGCTATTGATATAACTCAACCTTTTTTTATTTTAGTTGCATTAATTTTAGGTGCTATGTATTTTTCAATTTCTTATACTTTAACTCATAATATTTCTGCATTTGTAATTTTGGGTGCTATTTGGATTTCAACATCGTGGTATAAATTTGAAAATTATTTTGTTAAAAGATAATATTTTTATTATTAGATTATTTTTGTGATTTAAAATGAAAAATTATACTCATGCAATTAATGGATTATTATTAGGTTTTGTTATAATTTATATTGTTAAAATATTTTCTATTAATATTGTAGTTAATAAACTGCAGATTTTAATGTATTCAATATATATTATAATATTCTCAATAATATTGGATTATATTGAAATAACTATTTTTGATAAACATAAAAGACAATTACACACTTTATTTATCTTGTTAATTCCTATTTTAATAATATTTTTAAAAATTATTCCTCAACATATTATAATAGGTTTTGCAATGTTTGTTGGATTTTTAAGTCATATATTTTTGGATTTACTTACTCCCACTGGTTGTCCATTATTTTATCCATTAACTCATCATTTTTATAAATTTACAATTAAACATAATTTACGTATAAAAACTGGAACATCTAAAGAGAAGACTTTTGCTGTTTGTTTAATTTTTGTTCTTATTGTAGTAATTATTGGGACAGGTTTTATATTACCTGGTTTATATGGTTTTGATTCAAATAATAATTATGAAGTTAATAATTATAGTTTTGTTCATTCTAATATTAATATAAATATTAAAGATAATGAACAAAAAAATATAACTTATATTGATGAAAATAATCATACTAGTACAATTATTATTAGTAATTATGGCAATAATACAACAAATGTTTAATTATTTTTTTAAGAATCTAAATAATTTTTAACTAATTTTATTATTTAAAAGTTCTTTAGTTAACATAAAAGCAACTTTTGTTTTATTATTTTTAAAGAAATTATTATATGCATCATCACCTTTTTGACCTTTTGGTGCTACAACTAAATATTGATTATCAAAGGTATTAGGTGTTGGTAATAAATTAACATCTCTTTTTTCTATTGTTTTTTTAACATAATTATATGTTTTTTCAAAGGATTTAAAATCATTATCATTAAAATTAATTTTTTTAACACCTTCTAAAATTCTTTCTCCATTTTTACTTTTATATGTAGGTTGTTTCCATAATATAGTTAATATTGTAGTTTCCTCAAAATAATTTTTCCAATATGAATTTTCCCAATCTTCTTCAAATTCACTTAATTCTAAAGTTCTAAAGGACATTCTTTCTCTTGCTTTATTTTTAGGTGTAATAGGTAAATTTTTAATTATAAACTTAGTTTTTGTAAATAAATCATCTTTTTTAGCTAAATCCTCATCTTTACCAATTAATTCATCAGTAATTTTTTTACTGATATTTTTGGGAATGTTTTCTTTTTCATATTTAATACCTTTAATTTTTTCATAAATTTCTAATTGGCTTTTACCTATATATGGTTTTAATTGTCTAAATATGTATTCTTCAACTGTTTTATATTTATTAGATATTGTTGTTTGGGTAGTTGAATACATACTTCTTAATATACCTGTCATATAAGAATTTTTAAGAGAAAAAGCTCTTGGTTTTGCAGGAATATCAGAATAAGGTTGGGATCTTCTATCTGTACCTTTACTTGCTTTAGTGCATGCTCCTAAATATGATGTATCACTTTCAGATAACTCATGAGCTTTACCTTCTCTGACTTTATTTCTAATCATGTTAAAATCATGTCTTATGATTTTTTCATCTCTACTCATATCATATAACTGATAATCAGTAATTAAAAAATCTCCAACATCTTTTCCCTTTTCGTATTCATACCAAATTAATAATATTTTTTTGTTCTTAAATAATAATTTACTAAAATCAAATTCTTCATTTATAATAGAATTATAATCAATCATACTCAAAGATACTCTTTCTTTTGCAGAAATTTTACCTTTTTTACTTCTTTTATATCCAGTAACTTTAAGCTCAACACCAATTTCATCAAAATCAGCTTGAGGATTATTGTTTAAAGGGTATTTATAAAAACCTGTTTCTACAACTTCACCTAGTAATCCTTTTTTCCTTTTTAAATTTGTGTATCCCTCAAGCAAACCCTCAGAATCTATTTCTTTAAAAGTTTTTCCTTTAATATTTTCAGTATAATTTAATAATTCATCAATACTTTTGAATTTCATATTCATCCCTATAATATTTATATATTACTTTTCATTTACTAGTTTTATATTTTTATATAATATAATAATAAATATTAATATATAATTAAGGAGAATTTTATATGGATAAAACAGTAGTAGAATTATTTGCAGGTGTTGGTGGATTTAGATGTGGATTTAACCATGTAACTCTAAAAAACGGTAAAGTTCATGAAGATAATGATTGGAACTTTGTATGGGCTAATCAATGGGAACCATCAACTAAATCACAAGCCGCATTTGATTGTTATGTTGACAGATTTGGTAAAAGTAAAAACCATGTATGTGAAGATATTGCTAAAGTAGATAAAACTGCAATTCCAAATCATACTGTTTTAGTTGGAGGTTTTCCTTGTCAAGAT
Organism: Methanobrevibacter wolinii SH; assembly: GCF_000621965.1. Taxonomy (NCBI): domain Archaea; kingdom Methanobacteriati; phylum Methanobacteriota; class Methanobacteria; order Methanobacteriales; family Methanobacteriaceae; genus Methanobrevibacter; species Methanobrevibacter wolinii. Next base: position 156,290 of record NZ_JHWX01000007.1, on the reverse strand, counting down.
TATTCTGTTGCTCGATCTTTATCAAATGAAAAGGGAATTGAAGGTAAAAAAGGAGTATTATGGTGGCAAATAGCTGAAGTATTAGAAGTAAAACAACCACCTTTTGTTCTTCTTGAAAATGTAGATAGATTACTTAGATCACCATCAACACAAAGAGGAAGAGATTTTGGAATAATGTTAAGAACTTTCTTAGAAAATGGATATTCTGTTGAATGGAGAGTAATTAATGCTGCAGAATATGGTTTTCCACAAAAAAGAAGAAGAGTATTTATATTTGCATATAAAAACACAACAAATTATTATGAGTCTATGAAAAATAAAACTCCTAAAGAAATAATATATAATGATGGAATATTTGCTAAAAATTTCCCAATTAAATATAATGAAAAAGATAATCATGGAAAAACAGATATCTCAACAAATATTTATAAAAATCTTCTTGAAGTAAGTGATAATTTTCAATTCCACTTCTTTAATTCTGGAGAAATGAGAAATGGAAATATTACTACTTATAAAACAGAACCAGTAGAATGCAAACATCATACAACACTTGGAGATTTAATTGAAAAAAATTCTGTAGATGAAAAATATTTCTTTAAAGGTGAAAAACTAGATAAAATTAAATATCTCAAAGGATCTAAAAAACTTAAAAGGAAAAACGCTGCAGGTCATGAATACAATTACTCAGAAGGAGCAGTAGCATTTCCAGATTATCTTGATAGACCAGCAAGAACAATGCTTACAAGTGAAAGTACAGTAAATAGAAGTACCCATGTAATAAAAGATATTCAAACAGGAAAATATAGGTCACTTACACCAGTTGAAACAGAAAGAATACAAATGTTTCCTGATAACTGGACTAATGTTCCTGAAAAATCCATGACTGAAAGAAGAAGATATTTCTTAATGGGAAATGCATTAGTTGTAGGAATAGTAGAACGTCTAGGCGATTATTTACAAAAAATAATTGAATATGAAGATTAAATTGAATTTATAATTTTATTTTTAATTAATAATGGGTTATTGATTAACTAAAGGTTAATAAATCTTATTGAGTTAACTGTTTTTATGTATAGTTAATGATGAATATTATTAAATTTAATAAAAGAATAGGGATAATATGGCTAAATATTTATCAGAAAATGAAGTTCAAGATTTAGTAAATCATAATGAAATTGTTCAAGAGGGTATAAAAAGTTTATTGGGTATTAATGAGGATGTAACTTTTATTCCAGAAGATAAGTATATTAATGGAATTACGGCTGATTTCACGGTAATTCAAGGAAAAACAATAAAAGCTATTATTGAATGTAAGGCAGGAAATATTAATTTAACAGATTATGTTAGAGGAATTGGACAATTATTTCAATATGAATATTTCTTTGAAAAAAATGTAGCTCATAAATCATTCAAATATGATGATAATAATTTTAAAACTATATATTTTTTTCCAAGTTCTGTTATTAAAAATAATAAATTTAATATTTCTAGATTTAAATATCCTGAAACAACAGTTATTTATGAATTAAATGAACATAATTATGCAATCCGTAGAATTAATAAAAATGATTTAAAAAAATTAGAAAATAAGAATGAAGACAATTTAGTTACAATATCACAATATTATTTCAGGGATAATCGAATTTTTGAGTATTATATTTTAATTAAGTTTTTATTGCTACAAGAAGAAATAGGTTTAACTGAAGTTGATCGTATAAAATCCGAAGTTTTTTTAATTAAAACAAATACTATTAATAACGGTAATTGGAGGAATGCATTTATAACAATTTCAAATTTAGGATTAACAAATAAAAATAATTTGTTAACTGAAGCTGGAAAAAAATTAGCGATAAATAATTACGAAAGTTTTGCGGTTAAAATGTATCATTCTTATGTAGAACCTTATTTTGAAGAAATAATAAAATGTTTTAAAAATAATAAAGAAGTAAATTTATCTAATCATGAATTTATTAATATTATTAGAAAAAATCATAAAAATAGGGATGTTTTATATTTAACAGAATCAGATGGAAGATATATTTCTAGCTGGTTGAATATTATGAGAGATGATTATGGAATTATATCATTTGAACCAAGAAAAAAAATAAGAAAACTTAATTATAATCCTCATGAATTAAAAGATGAAATTATTGAAGAAAAAATAAAAAAATTTAGTATAGCCTATGTTTATATAAATAATTATCAAAAATTATTAAGAAAACGTTTTGAAGGAGGTATTTAATGTATACTATTTGTGAAACATTTGTAGGAGCTGGAGGATCACATTTAGGATTCCAGAATGAAGGTTTTGAAAGTAAATATGTAAATGACTTTTCCCATGTAGCAATAGAAACATTATTAAAAAATAACCCTAAAATTAAAAAAACAGCTATTGTTGATGAAACAGACATAGTTGATGTAAATCCTAAAGATATATTAAATGAAACAAAATTGGCTCCTGGTGAATTGGATGTTCTATTTGGAGGAATTGTATGTAAAGGATTTAGTTTAGCAGGAAATCGGTCACCTAATGATGAAAGAAATTATTATTATAGAAAACAATTAGAATTTGTGTCTGTATTAAAACCTAAGGTAAGTATAATTGAAAATGTTCCTGGAATAAGAAATGCTAAAGTTTTATCATCAAATGCATCTGAAGAACTTAAAAATAAAATTAATAATTTATGGCAATCTTTAGATAATTATAAGGGAAAAAAAGCACAATTACGTAAAGAAAATAAAATAACTAAAGAATTTGAAGAAAAAGGTAAGGTCATAAAAAAGAAAAAAAATAAAATGTTACGTTATTTAAAAAAGAATAATTATTTAATTTCTGTTATGGATGATATTTTAAGATTATATGATGAATTAGGTTATACTGTAAATTATAAAATATTAAATGCTGCTTGTTATGGTGCAGCTACTAAAAGAGAAAGAATGATTATTGTTGCTGTAAGAAATGATATTGATATTAAATATGAATATCCCAAAGCAGAATATGGTGATGAAAAATTTATAAAAAAATATAAAGATTTTTATGATTTAAAAAAAACATATAAACCTTTAAGAACAGTAAATGATGCATTAAGTACTATAGATTATTCAAATAAAAAAGACATTGATAATAAACCTATGAATCATGCACCTAAAACAGTTGAACGTTTTAAATATATACCAGAAGGAGACAATATCGCAAACCATATGGATGAGTTACCTGAAGATTTAAAAATAAGTAAATTCTATTCAAGAGGTTGTACTATGAGGTTAGATGGTAATAAACCAAGTCCTACATTAGTTCCAGGTCATAGTAATTTTCCATTGCATCCGAAGGAACATAGGAGTATAACTGTCAGAGAAGCAGCAGCAATCACAGGATTTCCAAATGATTATATTTTTGTAGGTAACCACACACAACGTTGTGAAGAAGTTGGAAATGCTGTTCCTCCTGCTTTATCACAGGCAATTGCAAAATCTGTAAAACAATTGCTTAATAAATATTATAATAAAAATTAGTTTAATTATTTTACATATATGATTAAGATTTAATCAGTTTTATATTTTTTTAAAATTTAATGATTGTTATTATGGGAATAAATATCATTGATTTAAAGATTATTGAAAATATATTAATTGACAAGACTATGTACTAGATTTCAGTAATACACATTTTAAAATTTTTATAAAAAAAGTATATCTATTGATGTTTATAATGAAAATTATTAAGTAATGTTGAAAAAGAAATAGGAAGTAAATCTAAAGGAAAGTATATATCTTATTTTTTTATACAATGAATCTGATGAAAAAATTATATGTTTACTTTGTAAGTTATTTCAATTATATACAATTTTCTAATAATGAAAAATTTAAGATAAATAATAATATGATTTATTAAAATTTGATTTATAATAAAGATAAAATCTTGGGAAAAATTATATGGAACTTATTATGGAAAAATATGGAGAAATATTAAGAGATAAATTAATTTCAATGTTAACTCCTTTTTGAAGTTGTCTATTACTGCAGAAACATATAATAAAAATAGAAAAACTGATATTAATGATATAGTAATATTTTTTTTCATTGATGAATGTAAATTTTGTAATGGGATAAAGAATTATTTTAATTCAGCAAATCAATTTTTAAGTTATTTAAATTGGAAAGATAAAAATATTACATTAATATTAGATGTTTTTTTGAAATCCTTAAAATTTTTAGAATAAACTTTCTTAAAATTGATTTTCAAATATTAACTACTGTTTAAATTTTTATAGAAAATAGAATTTCAACAGATTCTATTTTTATTATTTTTATTAATTTATTAAGAAATTTTTAAATATAACTATAGTTAAATAATAATTTAATAATATTTTTTTAAGGGTTTGATTTTTATGGAATACATTAAGAAAATACCTGCTATTCGATGGGAGAATGGAGAATATAGAAAAGTTGAAGAGAAAACTGTAGAAGATGAAAATATATATTTCCATATAGATTTGCTTCCACCACGTAAATTTTCAACTTATCCAACAGATCTTGAAGACTTTATAATAGGATACTGTTTAGGTGATGGTTTAATAAAGTCAATTGATGATATTATTGATATTGAAGTTGAAGATAAAAATGTAACAATACATACTAAACTTTGCCATACTCCTGAGGCGGATTTTGAAAGTGAGGATATTCTACAGGAAAGGGAAGGTGGATGTAAACATGCATGTGCATGTAGGTTACTTGAATATCAGGGGGTAATGTCAGATAGTGCAGGTGGATGGAGATCTGAACTTAAAACGATCGAACCTGTTGAGTCTGACTTGACTGTTGATGCAAGTGAAATCATTAAAAACATGAAAAGACTAAGAGAGAAAGCAGAAGTTTGGCAGGCTACTGGAAGTGTTCATGTGGCACAACTGGTATATGGTGATAAGTATATTACACGTGAAGATGTAAGTAGACATGTGGCTGTGGATAAGGTTATTGGTGCTGCTGCACAAAGGGGATATGATCTCAGCAGGTGTTATGTAACTTATAGTGGAAGGATGCCCGCAGACATGCTTATAAAGGTGGTTAGGGTTGGAATTCCAATTTTAGTTTCTAATGCTGCTCCTGCAGGATCTGGTTATGATATTGCTGAAAAAGGCCATATTACTATGGTTGGTTTTGTACGTGATAATAGATTTAATCTATATACTGCACCAGAGAGGGTGAATCTTGATAAATAGGTATAGGTAACTATACTTTCCATTTTTTTATATTTTTAATTGTAATTAATTTTTTTTTAATTTCATGCATTTTTTTAGAATAAGAATTCCATTTTTACTTATTTTCTTGTATTTTTAGTTGTTTTTTCATGTAGTTGATTGGTTAATTTTTTATTTAATGATTTAATTTCTAGAATCTATCTATTTTTTTATACTAAAAACTGTTTTATCCTATTTTATTGTTTTTTGTGTTTTTGTTTGGTTTTTGTTTTGGTGTGGTGTTTTATTTTATTGTTTTTTGTGTTTTTGTTTGGTTTTTGTTTTGGTGTTATGTCTTAATTAATGGTTTTAAATATTTTCTTGGTTTTGAATATGTGCTATCTTAAATTTATTTAAAAAATTTTATATATCGATTATTATAAATAGTAAACTTGTTTATATTTATTTAAAGTTTTAATTAGGGTATAAACATTCTATTTTTAATATTAATTATGAAAGGGGGTTTTCAATGAGTGATTTTAAGTATTGTCCTAATTGCGGTACTGAAGTAAAGGAACAAGACAAATTTTGTTTAGAGTGTGGTTATAAATTATCTGATAAACCTTCGGCAAATATCAAAAGGACCAGTTCTAAAAAACCTGAAAGGAATAACAAAAGGACTTTGTCTATTCTTATCATTGTATTAATCATTGCTGTTGTTTCATTAACTGCATTTTCATATTACAATTCTCATGGGGATGTGGATTCAATGAAATTTAGTTTAATGCCACATAAAATTGCTATTAATTCTGTGGATTCTACTGGTGGTGACACTGTTAACTCTGATGATTATAAAGGATATGAAAAATCCTATAAGGTAACCTATACAGCTAAAGAAGATCTAAAAGATGTCACTATTGAGGTATATCCATATTCTTCTGACGGTAAAGAATTGGATGTTATGGCAAATTTCTTTGGTTTGAATGCTTTAAACGTTCTTTGTTATGATGATAATATTACTTCAGGTACAAGTAAAACTGCTGATGTGATGTTTGGTCATAAAGGTTCCGGTGACTTTAAAGTATCTTACTTGAAAGTCTTTGTATATAAAGAAAATTCTAATGGAAATAGGAATTTAATTGATAAATTTACCTATAATTTAAATTCATAATATTCTATTGAATTTTTTTATCTATTTTTTTTAAATTTATTAATTTTAATTTTTTTTTTAATTTTTTAGTTTCAGCTCGTTTGTTTGTTAATTTTAATTTTTTTATTAGGTTTTATTATCACTTTTTTACTATTTTTTATTAACTTTTATTGGATCCTCTATCTAAAATATTTGAAAATATTTTATAAAATTTGAAATTTTATTAAAAAATATGGATTTTATTATGAATTTTTTAACTAATTGAAGATTATTTTGTAGAAAATTTGTATATATTATAAAATTCAAATAAGAAAAAGTAGGTGAATTTGAATGAAGAGAAGAATAATGACAATTTTTTGTATAATCGTATTAATGTTGAGTATTTGTTCTATAAGTGCAGTTAATGTTACAGTCTCAGATACAAATGAAACTGATAATGTTGATACCCAAGTAGTTCATGTTGGTGAGGATGGATATCTTCCTGCTTATACTAGTGATAATTATACTGCATATTGTATAAACCCATCTAAGGATGGTCCATATGTTTATTATAATGACCGTATAAATTATACTGAACATAATACCAGTAAAGTTAAAGTTGTAAATACCATAACAAACCAATCTGTAGATGATTACATAAAGACTTTGCTTGTAAATAAGTTTAGAAAAGAAAATCTATCTGATGGTGATATCCAAGGTATTATCACAGGATTTTTAAGATATAATTATTTAAATATTAGTGATAGCTCTAATCTTTTAGAGCCTAATAATAACTTTTTTGATTATGTACTCACTAATGGAAAAACAAGAGGGGATTATGTTTTAGAGATTTTAAACATGGTTAAATCCTATCCAGATACTGGTATTATACGAAGTGTTAATGGAAGCGATGAACATTATCAACTTAAATTCTTTAATCCTGTAAGGGATAACTTTCAAGAATTAATGGGTATTAAATTATGGTGGGAGACTCCTAAAACAAATAATACTACCACAAATAACATTACAATCCATAATAATACTACAAACAACAGTACATCTCATAATAATACTACATTAAACAACTATTCTAATACAAATAATACAACCGATATTTTAAAAGATCCAGTTAAAAATACAGGTACATTATATAATACAGGAAATCCTTTGTATATCCTCTTATTTGCATTAGCTGCTATTGGTTTAGTACTTAGAAGAATATGAATTTTTTATTTGCTTAGCTTTTAGGTTTATTGGTTTTGTGAGTAAATTTTTTTATTTGCTTAGCTTTTAGGCTTACTAGTTTAGAACTAAATTTTTCATTTTTAAATAAAAAAATAGGGATATGAATTTTAATAATTAAACTTAAAACTTCATAAATTAGATTATCTACTTTGAAATAAGGATATTTTATAAACTGATTTAAACATCATTAAATTTAAATCTTTTAAAGTTTAATGCCTCATGAAAATTTAAACATTATTGGGATTGGATCTTTCAAAATTTAAAACCTCATATTTAAATTAGTTTTTATTATATTCTTTTTAAAGTTTAACGCCTTGTAAATTATTTAAAGTGTTTATTTATTAAAATAATATTTTCATTAAACTTTCCTTAAATATATAAACTACAATAATTATGTCTTAATTCTTAATTAAGACATAGTTTATTCTTTTTTGTTGGATTTTTTGTAATATTTATTTAAAACATAAATATTTAAAACATAATTTATTCTTTAATAGTTTTAAACTTATTTCATGTTTAAGAATGATTATATTTAAATTCGGTTTCATCTTAAATTTTTAAATAAACAATTTTTAACAGTATATTTACTTGAGTATACTTTAGATTTAAAATTTGTATTCTATTTTTATTTAGTTTTTATTTTCAATTTTAGAATCGCGAATTTCCGCCATGGATATAACTATTGTTATTTTTCATCATATAAAAAAATTAAAATCTTTTCATGAATTTTCTTAATTAAAAATAATTTTAATTTATCATGAAATTAATTTATATCTTATCCTCTTTTAATTTATAAAAATCGTCGATAAACATATTGCTATAGTTTTTAGAAATCTCCTCATATTTATTCCATATGCCTATTTCGGTATTTGGAATTATTAAATTATCGTCATCGACTTTAATGAATGTACGAAGTATCTCTTTTCCATCTATAATTAATAATTTAGTTGGTGGAAGATTCCTTTCAATAATTTCTAGATTACTTAATTTTGAATTTTTAAATTTTTCATAAATGTTTTCATTTCTTCCATTTACATTGATTTCATTGTTTAATATTATTTTAATTTGAATTTCATTGGATATTTTTTTTAATGTGTTGATTAATTCATCATCCTCATTTTCAAATAAGAAACCAATTTTTATATATATTGATTTTTTAGACTCTCTAATTAATTCTAGTTCTTTGTTTACAATATTTTTAGAAGAATTTATTAATCAAACGGGCGCTTGTGTTTCGTTTATTTGATTATTGTATATTTCATTTAATCTTTCACCACTTTCGTTAAGTTTTTTAATAAGCTCTTCTTTTTTATTATTATATACATTAAATGGAGGGATAACTGTATATGTTAAAGGCCTTGTTCCATGATCTATTTTAATAAATCCTTTTTTGTCTAACTCTTTTAAAACATAATATACTTTTGTTCTAGGTATATTCGCAAGTTCAGATATTTCATCTGCTTTTGCTGAAATTAACTTATTTAAGCTAATATATGCTTCTGCTTCATAATGGCTTAAACCTAATATTTTTAAAGAGTATATAATGTTATCCATAATCTCACATCCTCCATTTTTTTATCTTATGAATTTTAATTAAACTTCTTAATATGGTTGTTTGTGTTTAGTTAAGGTTTAATTAATTTTAGTATGAGTTAATCCTTGCGCTTAATTATAGCTTAATTTTTAATAAGATCTAATTCTTATACTTAGTTAACTAATTAAATGTCTTCACTTTTTGATTGTATTTTTGTTTTTAATTTTGATAATTATATGATTAAATAATATTTCTCTTTTATATTATTTATTGGATAATTAACTAAAATTTCTTATTTTAAATTATTTTTTCATGAAAATAATTTAATATCTTTTAATATAAGCTTTGTTTATAGCATTTACTTTTTGTAGTTAATTTATCTATTAAAAAATTTAAAATTCATTATCTTTATTTTAAAAAAACAATAATTTAAAGATTTTGTAACTAAGTAATTATAAAAAGTTAAAATTCTTATAAAAAACTTTTATATTATTTTATTCTTTAAAATTAGGATATTATTTTGATTTTTAAGTAATTTCAACCATTATTGATTACTTAATGTCTTTTATAAATCAATTGATTTTGATAATTTATATAAAATAATTCATTTTATTGTTTTATTAAATTTTTTTTATTTGTTTTCATTTTTATTTATTTTTTATTTATTATTTTGTATTTTTGTATATTTTATCTTTAGTTCTATTTATTTTTTGTGTATTTTTGTTTTTTTATTTTTTTGTAATATTGTATTTCATATAATTTTTAGTTTTTATTCTATTTGTCTTTATATCTTTTCTCTATTTTCCTTATTTTTTGTATATATTTTATTTTTCTTGTAATTACTTTGTTTATTTTGGTTTTTTTAATTTTAAAGATATATAAAAAAGTTTTATATGTTACAAACATATACTATTAATTAATGATATAATGGGGGGTGAGAATATCTTAAAGTTTAGGAAATTACTAATTGTTTTATCATGTTTGTTTGTTCTATTGTCTTGTATTGGAATGAGCTTTGCTGCAAATTCTGATAATATCTCTTCAACTGATGTTTCGGTATATAACTCTTCTGTTGGTTTTGATAATGCCTCTAATCATGGTTCTACTAATGGTGTTTTGGATTATGGTTCTAGTAATGTTTCAGCTTATGCTGCTAACTGCAATTCTAATAATGCTCTAGATTCTGATTCTAAATCTGAGGATAGTCTAATCTCTAATAATTCTAATAAGAGTTTAGTTTCTAGTTCAAATTCTTTTATTCAAAAGGATAATGAACTTACAGGTGATAAGTCAGTATATATTTCTAGTAATGGTAGTGATGATGCTGGCGATGGATCTGAATTATCTCCATTTAAAACATTTGATAAAGGTTTTGATTACTGCAGAAATCACAACATTAAAACCATCTATGTGGAGGGAACTTATTATGGTGAAATCTGGGTGTCCCTAGATGATTTGACTATAATCGGTATAAACAATCCTGTTATTTCAGGTGGTAAAACTAGTCGTGGATTAACTAATTATGCCTCCAATCTTACTATTAAAGGATTTACTTTTAAAGATTGTTATAAGCGTATTGGTGCTTCAATTTTTGATTCTGGTGGTATTACCGTAATAAACTGTACATTCATTGATAACTATGCTTGGGGTGCAGGTGGTGCAATTTATGCGCCTTCAGAGTATTTTAAAGTAATCAATTCAACATTCATTAGTAATGTTGCATATCAGGGCGCCGCTATCTATGGTGAATATGGTGCTAGTATAATTAATTCAACATTCGTTAATAATGGAAATGCCAGTACAAGTCAGGGTGGTGCAGTATTCATGTATGGTGATAACTTGTATGTTGAAAATTGTAGTTTTGTTAATAACACTGCAAATTATGTTGGTGGTGCGTTTATAACTTATAGTGCTGGTAATGTTACCTGCATTAACTCCAGTTTTATCAATAATTCTGCGAAAGTAGCTGGTGGTGCTATTATCTCTGATGGTGAGAGTAATTATATAAATAACTGTACTTTTATTAATAATAGTGCTTTAAACTATGGTGGTGCTGTAAGTTTATTTAGTGGAAATGTTTCTAATTCCAGGTTTATTAATAATACATGTGAATTAGGTTCTGCAATATGTAGTAATAATCTACAGGTATCTAATGTAAGTGTTATTAATCCTCGCTCTAATGGTTCAGACATTGTGGTGTTATCTTATGGAGTAATAAATGACACCAATAGCTCTGTTGTTAAAGTATATAACTATCCAATCATGGATGGAACTTTATACAATGGGACTAGTGATGGATATATTGGTTTTTGTGCAGAAAAACACAATCATGAACCTTATTATGGTTCTTATTCAATTAGTTTAGATGGTATTAAGAATAATCTCAATGGGGCCTGTGTTGGTGAATATGTCAAATTGTTAATATACCATAATTTAAATCAAAGTTCTAATTTAAATAGTACAGATATTAAGTTAATCCAACAATGGATTTGGGATTTTACAGATACTAATTTTTTAGAATCAAATGATACCGTTATTCAGGATACCATTAGAAGGTATAATGCTGGCGAACGTATTCCTTCAGTATCTGCTAAAGTTTTGGATAACGGCACAGTCTTAAATTATCTATTCAGGTCTTCATTTTCTGCAAATAACTATCAGAACATGTTCATGTTTAAAATTCTTTCTGGTGTTGACAATATTACAGTACTTAAAGATACTTTGGATTCTAATGTTGTTGTCGGTGATTTGGTTAGATTCAATATTACTGTAAGGAACGATGGTAATTTAACACTTGATGACATGTTTATTAATGATTCTGATTATGATGCTGGTCTCAATTATTATGATTACGTTAACGGTACTGGTTTATGGGATTATGAAGGAAATCACATTTGGGTTTTAACAAGCCCTTTAAACCTAGGTGAATCAAGAAACATCATCCTGTTATTTAATACCACTAAAGAGGGTGTTTTAAACAATAATGTTAGTGCAGGTTACTTGAACAAAACCTTGTCCTATGCAGTAAACAATACAACTGTAAGCCATCACAACACCACAAACACTACAAATAATACAAACAATACAACAAATAACAAAAGAAACAACAGTACAAACAATACAACAAATAATACTCCAAAATCAGATAACAATACAACAAACAGTACACCACAAGTAAATTCCAATAATAGAGATAAAGGATTTATGTACAATACTGGAAATCCATTATTTATTTTAATAATAACATTAGTTCTATTATTGTTTGGGGGTTTTAAGGGTAATAATAAAAAATAGTTTTTAAATATAATTACTTTTTTAAGTAATTATTTTTTATTATTTTTTCCATGTAACTTTTGGTTTTTCATGTTTTCAGTCTTTATGTTTTTTTAATGCATTTTTCATGTTTTTCATGTTTATCTAAATAGTATTAATCTTTTTTTATAAATTACAGTTTTTTAGCTTTATTTATTTAATTATGGGCTGTTTATTTTTGTTTTTTATATATAGATAATATTTATAGTAATTCTCATATTTTTATTTTAAAATTTTTATTTTATCTTTATATTGCTTTAATTTAATAATATGATGATAATATTGATGGTTTAATAGATTTTCATATAAAATAAATTATGATTATAATTATGTGGCTAAGTTTTCAGTTATTTTGGTTTTTTATATAATATTTTTTGTTTTTATTCAGTTTTTAAAAAAATTTAATTGGTTTTTTTAATAAAAAACCAATAATCTAAATATTTAAATATATGAAAAAACTAAATTTTATTATAATTTATCTTTAGATAAATTTTTTTAATACATAAAAGTGTAGGAGAATAAAAATGTTTAAACGTGAAATAGAACTTTCTGGTCATATTATCGATTCACTTGTTCTTTCAAAAACATTTGATATCGTTATGGACAAAGGAGGAGATTTTGAGGTTTTAGATATTAGTGTTGGTAAAAACAAATCTGACATATCTAGGGCTAAAATGGCAGTATATGCAGAAAATTTAGATAAACTAAATGAGATTTTAGATGAACTTTCAGCTATTGGTGTTTCTATTGCTGAAATTAAAGAAGCTAAATTAGTTCCCTCTCCTAAAGATAAAGTTCTTCCTGAAGGATTTTACTCAACTACACACCATACTACTCATGTATTATATAAGGGTAACTGGTTAATGGTTCACGATATTGAAATGGATTGTGCTGTTGTAATTGATGAAGAAAAAGAAGAGGCATATTGTAGGCCTATTGGTTCTATTAAAAAAGGAGATATGGTTGTTGTTGGAATTGATGGAGTTAAAGTTTCCCGTCCACAAAAACCTAGAGGAAAAACAAATGCTTTTGAATTTATGAACAGTGATGTTTCTAGTGAAAAACCATTAATGAGTACTGTAAAAGATATTGCAGCTGAAGTTAAAAGGATTAAAGCAAATGGTGGAAAAATTGCATTTGTAGGTGGACCTGCTATTGTTCACACTGGTTCACAAGGGGTTGTTGCAAATTTAATTAAAGAAGGATATATTGATGTTTTATTCGCTGGAAATGCTCTTGCAACCCATGATATTGAATGCGATATTTTAGGTACTTCATTAGGTATTAATGTTAAAACTGGTGAAATTGTAACTAATGGTCATTCCCACCATATGAGGGCAATTAATAAGATTAATAGGTCAGGTTCTATTAAAAATGCTGTTGAAGATGGAACTTTAAAAAGCGGAATCATGTATGAGCTTGTTAAAAACGATGTTCCATTTGTTCTTGCAGGATCTATACGTGATGATGGACCATTGCCTGATGTTATTACTGATACACAAGAAGCACAGGAGGCTATGCGTAAATATGTTCAGAATGTAGATATGGTATTTATGGTGGCTACTATGTTACACTCCATTGCTGTTGGTAATATGTTACCTTCTAGTGTAAGTAGTGTATGTGTTGATATTAACCCATCTACAGTAACTAAACTTGCAGATAGGGGTAGTGCACAAGTTCTTGGTGTAGTTACTGATGTTGGTGCATTCCTTCCAGTATTGTACGATGCAATACACAGTGATGACTAAATATATTATATTTGGGATTGTATGGGGAATGGTTAAAAGCATTGTCTTAGATACTTAAGTGATTTCTAAGTATAAAGCTATTAATATTTTGTTTAAGTGTTTTTTTAATCACTTAGACTATTAAAATATTTTTAGTTATTTTAGTCGCTTTATTTATATGTTTAATAAAAATTTAAAAATGTCTTTTATTGTATTTTAACTTATTTTATATGAAGGTTTAATTATGGCAAGTATTGAAGAAGTTTTAAAACATTATGATTCACCAATTGTTTTAGATAAAAATGGGGATAAGGAAGTAAGTGATAAAGTTTTAAATGACGCAATTATATTAAAAAACGATGATAAGAAATTTACTTTAGAATATAATGATTCTGATTGTAAAATTATTGTGATTGCAGAATATCCCAGCAGTGTCTCAATATTGGAGTACGATGAAAATAGGAGTTTAGTTGGTGGACATAGCTACGTTGGAGACATGGAAGAAAGATTTAGTTAAATCTTCTTGTTTTATTATTTTTTCTTGATCTAATTGTATATTTTTTAATTTAATCTGTTTTTCTTGTTTTTATTATTTTTTTTAGTTTAATCTGTTTATCTCATTTCAGATATTTTTTATTTTTATATTTATTCTTTAATCCAATCTTTTAGTTAATCTATTTTTTTTAATTTATAGTGTTTTTTATATTTTTAATATAGTCCATCTACTAATTTTAAAGATATTTTTAAACTCTTGAATCTATGGTTTACTTCCTTGATTTTATAGTATTTATTAACTTTATGGGTTAATTTTTATTTATTTTTATTTATTGACTTTATGAGTTAATATTACACTATTTATTAACTTTATGAGTTAATTTATAAGATTTAGAAATATTTATTACCTTTAAATTATAAAATAAGACTATCTACTTGGTTTTTACATGTAATATTTCAGTTTAAATGTTTTGGAATTTTTATATAAAAATTAAGTATGATTATTAATTTGTATATTAATAATTTGATGGTTTTCTTAATAGTTTAATATATGAATTGATTAATATTGGATTAATGGATTTATTATTTAAATTAAATTATTTATTAGAATTTAATAATCAAAATAAATGTTTATAATTTAAAAATATTAAAAATAGCGTTTTATTTATTTTAATATTATATAAATAATTTAATTCAATTTAAATAAAAATAATAGGTTAGGAGTTAATGATGAAGTTTAATTTTAGAAAGACTTTAATTTTACTGGCAGTTATTTTTTCTATATTTTTAGTGGTTAACACAGTAAGCGCATCAGATAATACAGGTATTTCAGATATTGATCACATTAATTCGAATATCTCAAGTACTGATTTACCTTATAATGATACTTATCAAACTGATAATGATGCAAGTAATCTTAATAATACTTATACTGAAAATGATGTCCCAAATTATTCTTTAAATAATAGTTCAGATAAAAATATATTGAAATCTGATGGTTCTAATGTTTTAAGATGTAGTCCATGTACATTAAATGTGACAAAAATAACTCTTAATGAGACTGTAAAATTAGGTGAACAGGTAACATTTACTATTATAGTAAAAAATGTAGGTTGGGAACCAGTTTATAATAGTCCTATTACCATTGATGATTGGGCTGATGAAGGTTTAGTATTTGTTCATTATGATTCTATTGAACCTTATGCAAGTAATTTACAATTTAAAGGATTACAAAAAACTTGGTTAGGTGATTTTTATCGTTGGGAGTATCCAATTGCTCAATGGTGGCCATTTTATCCAGGTTATGAAATTAGATTTAATGTTACTTATAATACAACAAAACCTGGTAAATTGTATAATCATGTGAATTTGTGGGCTCCTGGTTATCCAGAACAGGTAAAATCAGAGAACTCAACTTTTGTAAAAGATCCTAAGTTTACTGTTGAAAAAATTTTAGTAAATAATGATACACGTATTGGGGATACAATTGTTTATAATATAGTTATAAATAATACTGGAAATGTTGAATTGGGAAATATTACTGTCAAAGAGGAATTTCCAGATGCACTAGAATATCTTGGTGTAAATGGAAATTGGACATATGATGGTAATGACCTTTTTAAGTTAAATAGTCCATTAGCAGTAAATGGTACTACCAAACTAAATATTAGATTTAAGGTTATTCATGCAGGTAATATAACAAATATCGTTATTGTATCTAGTAATGAAACTGATAATAAAACTGCAAATAATACTACTTTTGTTAAAGATCCTAAATTAAATATCGAAAAAATTACAATTACTAAAAAAGTAAATTCTGGCGAAGACGTAATTTTTAAAATTATTATTAAAAATATTGGTAATGTTGATTTAAATAATATCACAGTTACTGAAAGTTATCCTAAAGAGCTAATTTTAAAATCATATTTTGGTGAGGGGTGGACTAGAAATAATAATCTTTTTAATTATGGGAATACTTTAAATGTTAATGATACAATTATTTTGGAATTAGTATTTAAAACTACTGTTGCAGGTAATTTTACTAATATTGTATATGTTAGTTCTGATTTAACAAACCGTACTAATGCAACTAATGTTACTGAAGTTGTTTCTATTAAAAATGACACTAACAATACCAATAACACCAATAATACAAAGCCTAATAATAAATCTAATAATAAAGCTTTAAATTTATCTAAAGAAGACATTGCTAATAATAAAACAGGAAACCCTATTTTTATATTGTTAATTGCTATTGGTGGATTAGTTTTAGCGTCTTATTATAGAAAAAAATAGATTTTTAATTTTACTATTTTTTTCTTTTTATTTTTTTTAGTTTTTTTTTTGAGGTCATGTTTTTATTGGGGCTTTATTTTTTTTATTTTTGGTTTTTCTGAAAACTTGTTTTATATAAAAATTTAAATTTATCAATTTCATTTATTTTTTGGTTTAGAAAACGATTTTTATTCTAAATTCATAAGATTTCAATAAAATGTCTATTTTATAGTTTTTTAAACAAAGATCTTTTTTTCATTACTAAGTTGATTAAGAATAAATGTATATATTTTTAAAATACTTTCTAATATTACTTATAATTCAAAATACAATCATAAAAAAGTTTTTTTTATTTTATATCCTCTTAGTTAAAAACATAAAAATTTATATTTTTTGATAATATATTTAGATAGTATAGAGTGATTTTTTATGGAAAAAATAATTACTGCAAATATTGTTGATGTTAAGTTTAATAATATGTATCCAGCAGAAATTAAGATTAAAGATGGTTATATAACTGATGTTATACCAATAGCTACAGATAGTCTTGAAGATATTGATTTTGATTTTGATGGTATTTTACTTCCTGGTTTTATTGATGCTCATATTCATATTGAAAGTTCTATGCTTACTCCTTCTAATTTTGCTAAAGCTGCAGTTAGTCATGGAACAACTTCTGTAATTGCTGATGATCATGAAATTGCAAATGTTTTAGGTATTCGTGGTGTTAATTTCATGATTAATAATGGTAAGAAAGTACCATTTGATTTTTATTATTCTGCACCTAGTTGTGTTCCTGCTACTTCATTTGAAAATTCTGGTGCAGTTTTAAATAGTCAAGATGTTTCTATGCTTTTAAATATTAATGAAGTAGTATGTCTTGGAGAGATGATGAATTTCCCTGGTGTTATTAATGATGATGAAGAGGTTTATAAAAAAATTGATGCAGCAAAATTACTTAATAAACCTGTTGATGGTCATGCACCATTACTTACTGGTAAAGATTTAATTAAATATGTTAATGCAGGTATATCTACTGACCATGAATCATCTAGTTTTGATGAAGCTATTGAAAAGAAAAAATTAGGCATGAAAATTTTAGTACGTGAAGGTTCCTCTGCTAAAAATTTTGATGATATTTTAAATGAAAATGATAGAAGGATTTATCTTATTAATTCTCATGATGCAGATGAGTTTTCACATGATGATTTAGAAACTCTTATGAAGAATCCTATATTTGACATGATTGTATCTGATGATAAGAATCCTAAAGATTTAAAAGAAGGTCACCTTGAAGTTTTAGTTAAAAGATTAATAGATTATGATGTATTTCCTATTGAAGCAATTAAAATGGTTACATTAAATCCAGCTCAACATTATCATCTTGATTCTGGTTCAATTGAACCAGGTAAACGAGCTAACTTTGTTCTTATAGATAATTTTGAAAACTTTAATGTTTTAAAAACATTTGTTGGTGGCGAATGTGTATATGAAGATGGTAAAGTATTATTTGATTCAGAGGATGCTGAACTTGAAAATACAGTTAATCTTCGTGAAGTAAAACCTGAAGACTTTGATATTTATTATGATGGTGATGAAGATAAAGTTAAAGTTCGTGTCATTAAAGTCTCTGATGGATCTTTAATTACTGAAGAAATTAAAAAAGAAGTTGAAGTTAAAGACCATATTTTACAAGCTAATGAAGATAGAGATATTTTAAAAATAGCTGTTGTAAATAGGTATGGGGCTAATACTGTTGCAAATGCATTTGTTAAAGGTTTTTCAATTAAAAATACTGCAATTGCTTCTTCTGTAGCACATGACTCTCATAATATTATTGTTGTTGGTACAAATAATAAAAATATGGCTGATGCAGTAAATCTTATTAATAAGTTTCATGGAGGTATTGCTGTTGTATCTCGTAGGAATGAAATTAAAGAAATTTTAGAATTACCTATTGCTGGATTAATGAGTAATGATAGTGTTGAAACACTTTCACTTAAGTTAAGGAATCTTCAAAATATTGTTAAATTACTTGGTTGTAAATTAAAATCTCCATTTATGACAATGTCATTTTTAGCATTACTTGTTATACCTTCACTTAAATTATCTGATAAAGGTTTATTTGATTCAAATAAATTTGAATTTGTAGATCTTGTAGTTAATGAGGATAATTAATATTTTATAGTTTAAATATATATTTTAATATATACATATTCTTATTTTTTTCTTTTTAAGTGTTTATTTTATTTTAGGTTTTCTTTATATTGTTTTTGAGTTTTATTTTAGTTTTTTGAAAATATATTAATTTCTAAAATTAATTTTTTTAATGGTATATCTTGCATAACTAAAGTTTAAAATACTTGCAAGTGTTCTTCCTATTGCAAGACCAAGCCATATACCAATTAAACCCCAGTTTATGTATATTCCAAAGAAGTATGTAAAACTAACTGTAAATATTACTTCTCTTATTATTGTCCACATTAAACTTGTAGTTCCTTTTCCAATTCCTTGGTAGAAGAAACTTGAAACCATTCCAGCACCAGTAAATGGAAGAGATAAACATGCTATCTTTAGAAATGTTGATATTCCTGGAATTAAACTTGCTGTATTATTTGTATATGCAAATATTGTTGAAAGAGGTGTTGAGAAAATAACAAGTATTGCTGTTACAATTGTTCCAAATATAACTCCAAATTTAGCTCCATAAATATGTGCTCTTGAAATATACTCCTTATTTTTAGCACCAAATGAACTTCCAACAACTGCAGTTACTGCACTACCAATTGCTGTTAATGGCATTATTGCAAAAAGATATAATCTTTGTCCTGTTGTAAATACTGCAATTCCATATTCTCCAGATATCATTGATATAAATATTAAGTATAAACTCATTGCAATAGACATAATAAACATGTCCATTGATGCAGGAACACCTACTTTTAAAATGTCTTTTACTATTTTTGAATCATATTTAAAATCTTTTAGTTTAACATCAACATATGTATCTTTTTTTATTAAAATCCAATACATAATTACTATTGCTGATATTACACTACTTACTACTGTAGCAATTGATGCTCCAGCAGAACCTAGGTTTAATATGTAAATAAATATAGGATCAAGTACTGCATTTAATCCAACTGATACTATAACAGCATACATTGCTCTTTTCATATCACCTTCTCCACGTAGTATACCACTTGCCCCATTTGCAAACATGAATCCAAATAAACCTGCAAATAATGGGGTTCCATATTTTAATCCTTCAATTAATGTTTGTCCATTTGCTCCATATAATATAAGTAGTGGTTTTTCAATAAGAAGAAGTACAATTGTTAGTATGATTGATGCTATTAAAAAGATTAGTAATGAATGTTCTGCAGATATACTTGCTTTTTCGTGATTTTTAGCACCTACAAATCGACTAATACTACTTGTAGCTCCACTTCCAAGTCCTACGCTTACTCCATTTAGTATCATAAATATTGGAGTTACAAATCCAATTCCTGCAATTGCTGATTGTCCAAGTCCTGCTATCCATATTCCATCTATTATATTATATGATGCAGTTAAGAGCATTGATATCATTATGGGAATAGCTAATTTTTTTACAGCATTTTCAGGATTTCCTCTCATTAACTCTATATTTTTATTTACCATATTATCCCCAACTAAACATTGTTTATAATATGGTTTTTATATTATTTTAATTACTATGTATTAAATTCTTTAATATTGAATAATTTATAGGATTTATTTTTTTAAATATTTTCTTAAAAAATAGCTAATTAATCATTTTAGCTGTTTTGATGGTTTTTTGAATATAACCTTGTTTAATGTTTTTTTTTTTGAAATTATTTACTAATTTATATTAATTTAAATAATTTATATATCCTATTTTTATTATGTATTGTAAGATATCCTATTATAATGCCTATTAATCCACCACATATAACATCACTTGGATAATGTACTCCTTCATATACTCTTGCTATTCCCATTATTATTGCAAGTATAAACCATATTGGAGCATATTTTGGATATTTATAAGATAATATTGTAGCTATTAAAAATGCAAATAACGTGTGTTCTGATGGGAAAGAATATCCTTTTTCAATTACTAATTTGTTTATGAAGTTTTCAGTAATTAGTGGTCTTAATCTTTGTATTGTATATTTTAAAATTCTTGATAAGATTATACTTAAGATGTAACTTATTGTAAATAAACTAAATAGCTTTTTACCCTCTTTTTTATCTAATATTAAAACAAGTATTGGGATTATTATTACAAATGCAGGTATTGTATGCCAAAAGTCAATGGTGTATAATCTTAGTAAGTCATCTAGAATATGGTTTGATAAGTTTTTATTAAAAAAGTATAAGATATTTGTATCTATTTGATATAATTCTTCAAGCATTTTTTCCCTTATTACTATATTGTATAACTTTAGTTTATTAATATAAAGAAGTAGAATTTTTTATTATTCTATTTGTATTAATGGCTATAAAATAATTTTTATGCTTGAATTATTAAGAAAAAGTAGTATACTTAAAATTATAAAATTTTAAGTATTTAGTTTTAATTGTGCATAAATCCTGTTATTACACAAGTATATTCTGGTATTATTCCTTTAGGTAAATCAAACCATTTTAATTCTAAATCAGTGTGATCTTCTACAGCTTCACATATTCTGGTTCCAAGTTCATCCCATCCTCTTCTTGCTTTATCTGGTTTTTTACATGGTTTACCTAAGGGTCTTTGACATCCTTTTGTACATAAAATACATGGTCCTGCATTTATAAATAGTCCACCTGTTTCTTTTTCTTTTTTACGTAAATCTGCCATTAATTTATAATTTTCTTTATTGTATGTGTTTGGTACAATTTTCATGAGGATTTCATCTAAACTGTAATTTCTTGATCTTGCTTCTTTCGTGAAATTGATTTTCGTTATTATAAAATCTAGTTTTTCATATTTTTCTTCAAATTTCTTCCATACATCAAGTGAATTTTCTCTATGTGGTGGGCACATCCATACTTTTCCATAATTAGGACATTCTTTACATAATTTGTATTCTACATCTTCATCATAGTATTTTTCTATGTATTCTTTTAAATTCATACTTCCTTCAACATGTTCTGTAGTGTAAAAATTATCAAAATTTATTTCTTCTTCCATATTATCATCTCTCTGTTTTAACAATTGTTATATTTACTATTAAATATTAACGATTGTTATATTAATTATATTAAAAAATATCTCATAATATTAAATCTATAAAACAATTTGAATATTAAATTAATTTTAAAAAAAGATATTTTAATAAAGCAAATTAATATTTACTTATATTATTTTATTTTAATTGTTTTAATATTTAAACTTTCTTAGTTTTAATCTAATTAAGTCTATATAAACTATTTATTTTAATTTTAATTTAATTTTATTCAAATTTGTTTTATTGTTAATTTTGGTGTGGTGTTTTAATTTATTTTATTGTTAATTTAATAGACTATTTTTAAATGATAATTCTATTTTTAGATTAAATTTAATAAATAATAATTAAATAATTATCACTAATTAATAATTTATAGGTTGTATCATGTCATTATCAAAAGATTTAAGAAATTTTATTTTATCAAAAGGAGCAAATGAGGTAGGTTTTGCAAATTTAGAAGATATGAATATAAGTAATATTAATGGTGAAAATCTTAATTTTAAAGTAAAGTCAGGTATTTCTTTTTTCATTCATTTTAAACCAGAAGTTATAAATAATTTATCTAATGGTCCAACTGAAGAGTATCTTGAAAACTTTAATCATCTTAATGATAAATTAAATTCTATTGCTATTGATGTTGAAAAATATTTAAAAAGTTTAGGTTATAATGCTTATGCTCAAACATTAGCTAGAACAGGTTATAATGCTGTTTATAATGATGATTGTAGAAATACATTACCTTATAAAACAGTTGCAACAAAAGCAGGTTTAGGATGGGTTGGTAAATGTGCAATGTTTGTAAATAAGGATTATGGTTCTGCATTACGTTTATCTTCTGTTTTATCAGATGCACCACTTGAATATGGGAAACCTATTACAAGATCATTATGTGGTAGTAGATGTATAGAATGTAGAGATGCTTGTCCAGGCTCTGCAGTTTCAGGACTTAAATGGGCTGCTGATTTAAAAAGAGAAGACTTTTTTGATTATAAAAAATGTTTAAAAGCAGCTAAAAAGATTTCTTTAAAAAATTTAAATAAAGAATTGACTATATGTGGTATGTGTATCTATGTTTGTCCTCATACTCAAAAATATCTACGTAAAGCTTTAAAATAGCTTTTTACATTTTTTTATTAAATATTTTATTTTTTTAGATTTTGTATTATTTGGTTTTTTATTAAGTATTGATTTTTTTATTTTTTTTTTAGATTTTGTATTATTTGGTTTTTTATTAAGTATTGATTTTTTTATTTTTTTTAGATTTTGTATTAGTTAGTTTTTTATTAGGTTTTTTATTTTTTATATTAATTTGCTTTTTATTAAGTATTTTATTTTTAATAATTTTATTTACTTGTTTAATTTAATCTCTTTAAATTAAATATTTTATAATTTTTTTACTGATATTTCTTATAAAATCCATTAATTATAAGTTATAAGTGTTCATTTATAACTATACTTATTCAAATTCTTTATTTTTTTATTTATCTTGTTATAATTTCTTATTTTTATTATAGAACTTATTTTTATCTTATTTTTACTTATTATCTATTTGTTTTATTTATTTTACCTTATCTTATTATAATTTTTACACTTGAAATATATGACTAATTCTTAATAATTTTACACTTGAAATATACCTCTTGAATTTCTATTAATTACTTTTAATAGTTTTAATTTCTTATAATTTGATTTTTATAAAACTTTCGTATTTTTATTATATGTCTTAATTTTAATATTTATATCTTAATATCAATTATTTTTTAATTTAAATGGTTTTTAATAATTTTATTTAATATATATTAATATTTTTTTATTTTTAAGTTTTAAAAATAGTTTTAAATAGCTTTATCTAATATACATCACTATCTTTTTATTTTTTACTTTTAAAAATAGTTTTTAATAGTTTTCTAATAATTTTATGGTTTATATAAGTTTAAATGATTTTAAAAATATATTTTTATTAATATATAATCTTTTAAGTGCTTAATTATATTTTAATCTTATTAATTTTTTTAATTAATTATTTATTATAGAATTTATTCTAAATTAATTACTTAAATTAATTTTAAATAATTTAAATTAATTTTTATTAATTTTACTATTTTATTATAATTTATTTTAATCTAAATTTATTAGTTTATTTCTAAAATTATTTTTATTGATTTTTAATATATTTTCTTGGTTTCTTATTGGAAACTTTAATTTTAAATAATTAAAGTAATATGACTATAGTTAACTTATTTTTTAATTTAAATAATTTTTAAAAAAATATTATTGTCTATTTATAAAAAAGGAATTAATAAAATGTTTAAAATAACTGATTCTAGAATAATGGTTTATATTTTAGCATTTGCTACTTTAGCAGTTAATACACCACTTAGTATAGTTGGTATATTAGTTGAAATATCAAAATATTTTAATATTTCTATTGCAATTTCTGGATTATTTGTTAGTTCTTTTACATATACAATAGCATTAACAGGACTATTTCTACCTCTTATCTTTAAAAGATTTGAAAGAAAAACAGTTTTTATTTCAATACTTTCAATATTTGTAATAAGTAGTTTAATATCAATATTTACAAATAATCTTCTTATATCATTAATTTGTAGGATTTTACCTGCAATTTTTTATTCAAGTTTTGTAAGTATTGCACTTACAGTAGCAGAAGAAATAGCTCCTAAAGGATTAAAACAAGATTATGTTACAAAAATATTACTTGGTATATCAATTGGAAGTATAATAGGTCTACCAATTACAACAGCTATTGGTACTCTTTTAGGTTATAAGGCAGTAATGTTATGGTTAAGTATAATTAATTTTATACCTCTTATCTTAATTTGTGGTTTTCCAAGAATGCCTAATTTAAAAAAATCCAATCCATTACCTTATAATTTACTTAAATCTAAGAAATATATTGTTTCTTTTATTGGAATTATTATGTATCCAATTGGAATAAGTATAATTTATAATTATATGTCTTACTTTTTCCAAACAGTTAATCATATTTATACTTATAATTTAAGTTTAATTTTATTTGTATATGGATTAATATCAATATTTGGAACAGGAATTTATGGGAAATTACTTAAAAATAAGTCTCGATTTGCTATATTTAGTGTATCTATTATTGGAATCATTACACTTATTTTATTATACAAGTTTGCTAGAATAAAAATATATGCTGTAATATTGATGATGATTATTGGAATACTTGATGGTGCAGGTTATACTGTAATGCAATATATTGAAAGAAGATTACTTCCAGAATCTCCTGAACTTGCAAATGGAATATTTTTATGTATTCTTAATGGTGGTATTGCAATTGGTACATCTATAGGTGGATTTTTAGTAAATGATTTTGGTGTAATGTCTATATTTTTAGGTGCAATCTTTCCATTGATACTTTCATTTATCTTATTGTATTTAATTATACCTAAAAGTGTTTATAATTCTTAATTTTTTTTAATTTTAATTTTTAATTATATTTAGAAATTTTTATAGTTTTTAGTTTTTTTTTAGAGTTTTAATTTTTTAATTATATTGGGTATTATATTTCTTAATTTTTAATTTTTTGAGATTATAATATATTTAATTATGTCTTAAAATATTATTTTTTTATTTTTTTATAAAATAGCTTTATTTAAGCTATTTATAGCTTTATATTAAGTTTATTATAAAATAGTTTTATTATATACTAATTGTTTGTAGTTATTTATGTACAAAACCTTATTCTTTGTTTGTATATTTTTAAATATCTATTTATATTATTTTGATTTTTTATATAAGTTTAATTAGTTTTATATATTAATAAATACAACCTTTTAATAGAAATTATAGAAGGAAGGATTAATATGGTAAGCAAAAATAGTGCTGCAGTTATATCCTTTTTCTTACCTGGAATTGGACAAGCTGCTCAAGGTAAAACTGGCTCAGGAATTTGTGCTTGGATTGTAACTTTAATTATTGCTTATGCAATATATTATTTCACACAACCAAACCCATGGTATGCTGTTGTCATTTACTTTATTATTGGTATTATAGCAGCATATTATGCATATTCTAAAGGTGATGTTGACAATGGTGGAGGAGAGTAAAAAACTCTTTTCCATTTATTGGTAAAAGTTCTATTAACTTTTTGATTTCTTTTTTCTATTTTTTCATTTTATATAAATTACTTATTTTAAACTATTTTTGTGTTTTATTGTTTTTATTATAGTAGACTATTAAATAATCTATTTTTTAAGTTTTTATGTGTTTAAATAAAATGTATTATAAAATAATCTGTTTTTTTAAGTTTTATATGGTTTTAAATAAATTTGTGTTAAATGATGTGTTTTTTATGTTTTTACTGGTTTTAAATAAATTTTATGTTAAGTAATCTGTTTTAAAGTTTTATGTGTTTAAATAAAATCTATGTTAAGTGATGTGTTTTTTAAGTTTTTATCTGTTTAAATAAAACATTTTTCAGTATAATATAATATTAGGTAATTGTATTTTTACTAATAACATTAATATTTAAATATTGTTTAGATTAAAATCTTAATTATGTCTAATATTGCAGTTTCCTTTGAATATACAAAATTAAAAAAAGAATTATCTGATTTGGTTTTTGAATATGAATCTCTTAAAAATCAAATATGTCCTAGTTTAGAGAGGGAATATATTCTTAATTTTGGATTACTTGAATATAATATATATAAAAAAGATTTTGAGATAGATAAGATTAAAGCAAAAATCAAACTAATCCAAAAAGAGATTAATCATCAAAATCAAGTAGATATCAAAGTAATTGATGAAAAATTAGAACTTAAATTTAAGGATTATAATAAAAAATTAAAAGAATCAATGGATGAAGTATCAAATGTTTTAAAAAATAAAAATGAATTCTCAGAACTTTCTGAGGAAGATTCATTAAAACTTAGGAAAATATATAAAATACTTGTTAAAAGATTACATCCTGATTTAAACAAAGATCAAGATGAATTTGAGAAAACTTTATTTATGGAAGTTACAGATGCTTTTAAAATGGGTGATTTAAAAAAATTAGAAACATTATATGCTATAACTCCAGATTCTAAATTTGATGTAGATTTTTCAACTGAAGCAGATTTAAATAGATTAATCATTGATTTTAAATTAAAGATTTCTGAAATAAGATCAAAGTATCCTTATACTGTAATGGATTTATTATCTAGTGATACTGAAATTGAAAATTATATAAATGATCTTAAATCTTTGATTAAAGATAAAGATGAAGAATTAGAGTATTATAATAATAAATTAAATCAAAAATTAGAAGAGGTAAAAGATTTTAATAAGAATATTAATTCTGATTAGGTTAATGGGTAATCTTGGATATTTTGATTAGGTTTATTTTATTAGTTAATTAGTGATTTTAGGTATTCTTATTAGGTTTTTATTAGTTATTGGGTAATTTTAGATGTTCTGATTAGGTTTATTTTATTATTTATTAGGTAATTTTAGATATTATTTTAAAAATAAATATCTATTGAGTTTGAAATCTTAGTGAGTATATTATTTTAAAAGTTTTTAATAGATATAGTATGGTTGATTAAAATGTCAAATATTGAAAAATATACTGGTTCAGATATTGGGGAATTTATAGGTTATATTCATAAAGGTGGAAAAGTTAAATCTTTTGATGAAGATATTTATTTAATTAATATTCATGTTGCTGGATTATATTATATTGAAGATATTGATGAGATTTTATCTGATATGAAAATAGGTGATATTCTAAAACTTTCTAGAGAAAAATGTAATAGATATGATTCATATGCTATTTTAATAAAATATAATAATAAAAAAGTAGGTTATGTTCCAAAAAATAAAAATTTGGTATTAGCTAATTTAATGGATGGTGGAAAAGAGTTATATGGTGTAATTACTAGTTTATCAGAGCCTTTTGAAAATTATAAATCAATTAAATGTGATGTATTTTTAAAAGATTAATCCTTTTTATAAATTATTGATTTATTTTTAAAAAGAATATACTTTGAAATCATTTAAAAATATAGCTTAATAAAAAGTTTAGATTTAAAATAAGTTAATATATTAAAAAATTAGAAAAAAATAAGAGTAGTAAATACTCTTACTTTATGTATAGTATACGAATTTAAACATTATTGAGAAATTAATTATTCTCTATGCAGCATAGTCATCATAACTATATTCTTCACTACCACTACTACTACTACCACTACTACCACTACTACTAGCTCCACTAGAGCCACTATCATAATTATAGCTAGAATCATCGTAATAATTAAATTCATAGAAGTTTACAGTAGTATTAGCTTCTTTTGTTTTATTTGTCTTATTTTTATGATTAGTTTTAGGACTACTGGTAGTGGTACTTACTGAATCAGTACTAACTGTAGTATTTACTTGGAAATAATGTATACTTGTCATTATATGAGTTAAAATATCTTTATTTTTAGTAACAATTAAAATATTATCATGTGTAGTATCATTTCCAAGGAATGCCATATAATACTTAGTGTCCTTATTATACCATACTGATTGGTTGTTAAGTGTTTGTTGTTCTGCACCTATTTTATATGAATCTCTTGTTGATGCAAGTTTTACACCATCACTTAAATCAGAAGATAAATTATCAGAATTACTATTATAATACATTATAATAAGATCATGTTGAGTATCATTTATTACAGAGATATTATCTCCAATTGTTGTATTTGTTAATTTATTAGATACTGGAATATCCATACTACAACTTTCACTCATCTTAATATTATTATATTGAACATTTGGATTTGAAAAATAGACAAAAGCAGTTACTCCAGATACAGCAGCAATAATTATGATAATTATAATAGTCGTTAAAAGTTTCTTATTCATATTTTCCCCCTATTTTTTATTAAATATTATTCTTAATTTTTGAATAATATTTATCTCTTTCTTTTTTAAATTTAATATATTTATTTATTAAATTATTTTTTCTAATTAATTGAATTTAGAATAAATTCTTTTAGGAGCTTAAATTTTTAAAATGAATTAGGTTTTTAATGGGGTTTATTAGTGTTTTGAGGTTTATTTATTTGGTTTTTGGATTAGGTTTTTAATTGAGATTTTTTAGAGGTTCAATGTTTTAAATAAATTAAGATAAACTAAAAAATTAATATTAAAAATAAATTGTAATTAACAATTAATTACAAAAATACAATATAAAAAATAGTTAATTTAAAAATATCTCCTTCAACAAAGCATTTCTAATAATCGAGCTGGCTGGATTAATAATCTTTCATCAGAAAAAAGATATTCTGGATCAACTATTTTACATTTTTTAGGATGATCATACTTAAAACAATCACTTCTATATAAGTTTCTAATAAAGTCTGGATCCCTTTTTAATAAATCGTCATATATAAATTCTAACTTTTCTTCACGAGTAGCGTAATCTCCAGTTTTGAGAAATATTTCAATAACTCTTTTTTCATATTCTTCATAAGTCATAGGGTACTTTTTTTCTTTCATTTTCTCATCCTCCTATCTCTTATTCTTTCAGCATCATCATAATCTTTACCTTTATATTTATCAATACTTGTAAAATGTTTAGCTTTTATATATTTACTTTGTTTTCCTGTGTATTCAAAGAAGATATTTTATTTAGGTTCATAATCCTCAGGATTTGCGTTTTTTAGAGTTTTAAAGTTTTAAATAAACTAAGGTTCAAAGTTCTTTATTTTATATCCTTTATTTTCTAGTACTTTTTTAAGTATCTCAATAGATTCTTTATCATCTTTTGTACCTACCTTTTTTATAACTCTTTGATCTTCTGAGAATCTATCTAGATAATATTTTTTTAATTCATCATCAACTATATCAATACGTGTATAGTTAACAAGTGATTCTATAAGCATGTATAATCCACGATTTACTATTTGTGGACATGCTTTGTTTTTAACAATCTTTGTAACTTTTGCTTTAATAATATAAGATTTTCCATTAGATGCTACTGGATCATGTTTTTTACATGCTTCTTTAAGTGTTTCTACTTCACATTTTAAGTATGCATCACAATCTTTTAAGATTGCTTCTTTATCCTCTGTAAAGTAATCATCTGTTAAATTTCCTATTGTTGATAATGTGAATATTTGTGGTTTGTTTGTAATATTTACAACAAATTCACGTCTATTATAAATATTTGATGCAGTAAGACTTGTTTTAAAAATACGAAACATTAATTCATCTTTACTATATGCAATGGTTCCAAAAGGAGCAGCATTTTTACTACCATCATCACATAAACTAGTTATTATAGTTTCATACTGACTTCCTTTTTCCATTCCAACTAAACTAATATCAATGTCCATATTATCAACCTTTAAATTCTTATTTGATTATTTATTGATTTTTATTAATTAATTTTTATATATTTTTTTTAATTTTATTTAGTTAAGATTTTATTGTTTTTTGGGTTTGTTTGTAAATAATTTTTTTTATTTTATTTTGTTTGGTTTTTGGGTTTGTTTGTAAATAGTTTTTTTAATTTTATTTAGTTAATCTTTTATTGTGTTTTTGGTTGGTTTGTAGATATTTTTTTTATTGTGTTTTTAGTTTTTTGTAAATAGTTTTTTGTTTGTGTTTTTATTTTGTTTATAAATAAACTTTGATAAAATTATTTATTTTATACTTTTTAACTATTATTTAAATAGCTTTAAAAAAATTATTTATATTATTAATTATAAAATATTTTATAATATAATAAAGTAAATTAAAATAAAACTTATTTATTTTTTTTATAAAAATTCATTTTTTAAAAATAAATCATATTTTAGGGATGCTTATGGAATATAAAATGTATGATGAAATAATGGAACAACCTGATGCATTGAGAAAAACATTTGAAACTGAAATGGATCAGATGAATAAAGTTTCATCACTTGTAGAAAAATGTGATAATATTTATTTAATTGGTTGTGGAAGTTCTATTTCTACATGTTATTCAGTTAGAGATGCTTTGGAAATGGTTTCAACATTAACTGTTAGGGTTTTTACTGGATTTGAATTTTATTACAATAAAAAATTAATAAAAGGTGAAAATTCTATAGCTATTTTTACTTCACAATCTGGTGAAACAGGAGATACTTTATCTGCTCTTAAAAGGGCTAACGAATATGGTATTGATACAGTAGCAATCACTAATGAACCTGAAAGTTCAATGGTTAAAGAATCTAAATATCCAATTATTACAAGAGGAGATCGTGAAACAGCTATTTTAGGTACTAAAACATATGTTACTCAACTTGCTTGTTTATATCAAATCTTGTTTAAAGCTTCTGATTATGAAGATAAAGATGAATTACTTAATCAATTAATAGCTATTCCTGACTTATATGATAAACTTCTTAAATCAACAATTGATGATAGTGAAAAATTAGCTAAAGAATATAAAGATGAAGATTTATTCTATTGTTTAGGTGCTGGACCTAATTTTGGTCTTTCATATAAATTAGCTATGACTATGTTTATGGAAGGTGCAATTAAACACGCTTGTCCAGTATATGCATCAGAGTTTAGACATGGTCTTATTGAAAGGGCTGAAGAAGATGTTCCAATAGTATTTTTATATTCTGGATTTGAGGTTGATGAAATTACAGAAAAAGCAATTAATTTTGCAGAAAACCTTAAAATGAAAGTGATTTTATATAAATTATCTGACTATGTTGGTGATGACTTTAATAAATTATTATCACCATTTGTATTTGTTATACCACTTGAATGGTTTATATATTATTTAGCTCACTATAATGGAGAAGATCCCGGTAGTACTAGACATATTGGAAAAGTAAGATATGATTAATTTTATAATTTCTAATTTTACTTTTTTTATTTTTTTTCTTAATTTGGTCTTTTTTTAGTTTTTTTTTATTCATAGTTTTTTAGTTTTTTTAGTTTTTATTTATGGTTTTTTAGTTTAGTCTTTTTAAGAGTTTTTTTTAATTTTCTAAGCTTTTATCTTATTTTTAAAAAAACTAAAATAAATTGTATAATTTTTATAAAAAATAGTATATAAAAATAGTTTTGAAATTATTAATTTAAAAGTATATTCTGTTTATATTTTAAAAATGGGTTTAAATTTTAAATAAAATAAGTTTTAGATAGTTTAAAAAATTTAAAAAAAATAGTTGAATATTTATTCAACTGTAACATTATATGCTTTAGGTTTTACTTTAGGTATGGTTAAAGTAACTGTACCTTTTTTGTATTTTGCTTTACTTTCTTTTGTTTTTATTTTTTTAGATAATGGGATTATTCTTTTTGCTTTACCTGTGATTCTTCCTTGAATTAAGTATTTAAGTTCTTTTTCTTCGTCTTCTTCTTTTTTATCTTCTTCTTTTGCTATATCTGCTGCAATTTCTTTAAGTTCATCTTCAAAAGATTGGAATTCACAAGTAATAATAACATTTTGTTCTTCTATAGTTACATTTACTGAATCTTTAGAAGCTCCAGGAATATCTGCTTTTATATAGTAGTTTTCTTCATCTTCAAGTAAATCTACTTTTATTTTGGATATAGATGTATCTCTGTAGTCTCTAATTATATTATCAAGTTCTTTTCCTGCAGATTTTACACTATCTACAATGTCATCTGCTGCTTTCTGTGCTCTTTCCTTACTTCTTGAGTAATCATAACTGTCCATGATTATTCCTCCTTTAATATAATATAAACTATATCTTAAATATGTATAAATCTATTCTTTTTTTATTAATACTTTACTATTTTTTTTAATATTTTACAATTTTATTTTTATATTTTTTATTATTGTTTTTAAAATGAGTATTTTTTTATATAAATTTATAAAAATAAGTATTTTAATTTTATAGTTTTTTTAAATCAGTAAATGTAAAGTATATTTTTTTAATCTTTTAAAAATAGTTGTTTTTTAGGCTTTGTTGAAATCCTCAAAATTTTTTTGAATAAATTTTCTTAAAATGGATTTTCAAGCATTAATTATTGTTTAAATTTTTATAAAAAATAGGAATTCAACAAACTCGTTTTTTAAATCAGTAATTGCAAAGTATATTTTTTTAATCTTTTAAAAATAGTTGTTTTTTAAATAATATTTTAAGATTTTTTATTAAAATAAGTAAAAATTATTTTTTTATAGAATATTTATTTTATTTGGGCTTATTTTTTTATAGAATTATTTTTTGGCTTATTTTTTATTAAAATAAGTAAAAAATTAAATTTTAAAATTTAATAGTAATCATCATCTTCCTCTTCATCACGAGGTATTTTTTCAATACTATCAAATTTTTCAAGTATTTTATCTATACCATCTCCTTCATAAGCAGATATTATTAATGGATCTTCTGTTTTATCAATAAATCCTTTAATATATTCATAGTTTTCACCTTTGTTTTCATATTCTGTAATGTCTATTTTATTAAATAGTGGAATAAATGGTATGTCAAAAATTCTTTTAATTTCTGTATATAATTTATATTGGTTTTCAAGATAATAACCACAAGTTTCTGAACTATCAAAAATAAATAATATTGTATCAGCTAAATCTTCAAGTGCTACAATAGCATTTAATTCAATATCATTCATATCACTTATAGGTCTATCAAGTAATCCTGGAGTATCTATAATCTGAATATCATTCCAATGTCTTTCAATATGGCCTATTTGAATACCTTTAGTTGTAAATGGATAGTTTGCAACTTCTGGTTCTGCACTAGTTAATTGTCTAAGTAATGTAGATTTACCTACATTTGGAAATCCTGCAATTACAACAGTTTTTGCATCAAAATTGATTGTTGGCATATTTCTTAATCTAGATTTTGCATAATCTAAAAAATCAAGGTCTTTAGAGATTTTCTTAATTACTGATGAAATTCTACCATATGCTTGTTTTCTTAATTTGCTTGCTCTATCTGGTGCAGATCTTCTAATTTTTTGTCTGTATTGTTCTTCTAATTGGGCAATAATTCCATAAGCCCAGTTAACTGCACCTAAAGATTGTTTAAGTGCATCTACACCTACTGTAATATCAATATAATCCTGATAAAAAACAGGTAACTCTTCAATTTCTGGGGTACGGTCAATTATCATTTTTAATTTATCTTTAATTACTTGACAAGCAGTTGTAACTCTTACTTCTTCAACCCTTTTTCCTTTAATATGTTTAGGCATTCTTTCAGATCTTTTCATATCTGCTGCTTTTTTTCCTCTTGAGAAACCTTTATCTAAGATTTCATCAACTGTTGGTATTGTTGGTATCATCATATATATCACTAATTAAAAATTGTAAAATAAGTTTTTATAAATTTTTAATTTATAATTTATAAAATAATTTAAGTATTCTATATTATTTGTCTATAAAATATTTTAGTTATTTATTTAGTATTTTATAGTAGCTTTTGTCTATAAAATATTTTAGTTATTTTATAGTTGAATCTATAAAATATTTTAAATAATTTCATCAAATATTTGTCCTTGGAATTTATATATTTCTACATCTTCACTAAACCATGCATTTGGTGAAAGACCTGCTTTTAAGCAAGTATGAGATAGAAATTCTTCTTCATCCATATTATTTTCAGTTGCAACTTGTGGAAGGAGTAATCCTTTAGAATAACCTTCTTCAATTATTAAGCCATCTTCTCCAATTGTAATTTTACTTGGATAATCATGAGGATTATCTACTTCAATAAGTTCTGGTTTTGTTAAAACAGTAAGTTCAATCCTAATATCTGGAAGTTCACTGGTTCTTACAATGGGGAACCTATAATCAGAAACGGCAGCAGATATTGCAGAATTAATAGTAGCTTCAATAAGTGGCATAACTGGTTCTGGATAACCAATACATCCTCTTAAATTATTATTTTTGTTTAATGTTACAAAGACTCCTAATTTTTCAAATAAATATTTCGGACAATCTTTTGGTACACTAATTTTAATTCTGTTATCTAAATATAGTTCAATAGCTTCTCTAGCAACATCTATAAGATATTGGCCATCTTCTTTAGTTAATACCATTTTATCACCTAAAATTTTTTTAATAATTAATAAAAATCCTATTTAGGTTTTTTAACTTTTATTAATTAATGAACTTAAAAATATTAAGACGAATTATAATTTTATTTAATTTTTATAATTAAATTAAATTTTCCATAGAATTAATTACTATTTAAAATAATTTTAAATGTTTATACTATTTATATTTTTAAAATCCTATGATTTTTAATATATTTTTTATAATTTAATTATTTATTACTAATTTTTTAATTGTATTATTATAAAATATTAATAAACAATATTTGAATCTATGGAAATTAAAGAAATCAATGTTTCAAAAATTCTGAATCTTAACTGTAATATTAATAATTATTATGCTTTTCTTGTTTTTTAGGATATAATTTTATGTAGAAATAATATTTTGTTTAAATATTTCTAATTTTAGAATAAAGTTCTTTAAACTTAATTTTCAAGTATTAATACTATTTAAATTATTTATAAAGAATTAAAATTTCAACAGACTCTATTATTAATATTATTTCATGTTTTATTAAGATTAGGTTTAATATTTCAATGTTTTCTAGTTCTTATTTATTTTAATAAAAAAATGGCTTTGTTGAAATTATCAAAATCTTTTGAATAAATTTTTTTAAAATTGATTTTAAAGCATTAATCATTGTTTAAATTTTTATAAAAAATAGGAATTTAATAAACCCAAAAAAATTATAATTTTAAACATATTTCAAGAAAGGGATTAATTTTAATCCTTTCTAAATCTTATTATTAAACTTATTTTCTAGATTTAAATTCTTAGGAGAAATTTACCTTCAGATGTTTTAAAAAATCATTTTAGAAATTTTTAGATATGTAAATGATACAAATAAATTATATGAACTTTAATTAGTAAAATATATTAAAAAAATAAAAATTTGATTAAAATGTCTAATGAAATACAAATAAATAAAAAAGAAGTAAAAAGTATTTTTACTAAATCTAATTTACCAGTAGGTGACTATTCAATAAATCCTTATATAGGATGTTTGCATGCATGTAAGTACTGTTATGCAACATTTATGAAAAGATTCACAAAACATGACGAGAAATGGGGAGAATTTTTAGATATTAAATATTGGCCAAAAATACGAAACCCAAATAAATATGATGGAAAATCAATATTCATAGGATCAGTAACAGATCCCTACCAAAAGGCAGAAGAAAAATATGAAAGAACAAAATCATTACTAGAACAACTAGAAGGAGTAAATGTTGAAATAAGTATTGCAACAAAATCCGACCTTGTACTAAGAGATCTTGATTTAATCAAATCATTTCCAAATTCAAGAGTATCATGGTCAATAAATACTTTAGATGATACTTTTCAGCAGGACATGGATAAGGCAGTAAGTATATCTAGAAGAATAAAAGCAATGAAAAAATTCCATAAAGAAGGAGTAAGAACAACATGTTTTATTTCACCTATATTTCCAGAAATCACTGATATACCTAGTATAATAGAAAAAACCAGAAAATATTGTAATCTTATATGGTTAGAAAACCTTAATTTAAGAGGAGACTATAAAAAAGTTATACTAAATTATATTAAACAGAATTATCCACAATATGAAGAATTATATCAGCAAATATATAATAAAAAAGATAAATCATATTGGGTAAAATTAGATAATCAAATAAAACAGTACTGTAGAAAAGAAGATTTACTGTATTTAATTAATGATGATTCTATAAAAAGACCATTTAATGATGATCCAATAGTGGTAAATTATTTCTATCATGAAAAAATTAAAAAATCCTCACGAAAAAATAATTCAAATTAAAAATAGAAAATTAAATTTTGTAATTATTTTTTTTATAAATTTAATTAATTTTTTTAAAAGAAGTTTATTAAAATTTAAAATTAAGGTGGAATTATTGACTTCCACCAACAATTGCATCTTGTATTCTAGTATGTGGACCTCCATCACCAACTGGTGCAATTTGACCATCTTTACCACAGAATCCAACACTAGTTTTAAAGTCAGATCCAAGTCCATCAATATGTTTAAGTGTTTCAAGTATATTACCACTTAAAGATACATCACGTAATGGTGTTGTTAATTCTCCATTTTCAATTTTAAATGCTTCTGTAGCATTGAATTGGAATATTCCTTTACCAGTATCTACTTGTCCACCTCTTGAACCTTTAAGATATATTCCATCTTTAATATCTTCAATTAATTCATCAAAACTCATGTCTCCAGGTTGAAGATAAGTATTACTCATTCTTACAATTGGTTGATCTTCCATACTTGATCTTGCATTACCTGATGATTTCATTCCAAGTTTTCCTGCAGATTCTCTTGAACTTAATAAGGATACTAATTCTCCATTTTTAACAAGATGGTTTTTAAATGTTTTAACTCCTTCTGTATCATATTCATAATGACCAAATGCATCCATAGTGGGGTCATCATATATATTTACAATATCTGATCCTATTTTTGTATTCATTTTATCTTTTAATATTGAATCATCTTGTAGTATTAAATCTGATTCTACTGCATGACCTAATGCTTCATGAATCATTACTCCAGTTAATGTATTATCTGTTATGATTGGGAATCTTCCAGATGGTGCAGCTTTTGCATCAAGTAATCTTATTGCACTTTCAGCAACATTCCTTCCAAAAGATTCTATATCTGCATTTTTAAGAACTTCGTATCCTTTTGCTCCACCTAAACTATCATGACCTATTTGTATAAGTTCACCATTACTTGCAATAACATTTAAGAACATTCCAAGTCTAGTTTCTTCCATATGGATATTTGTTCCTTCA
This sequence comes from Methanobrevibacter wolinii SH, assembly GCF_000621965.1. Classification (NCBI taxonomy): domain Archaea; kingdom Methanobacteriati; phylum Methanobacteriota; class Methanobacteria; order Methanobacteriales; family Methanobacteriaceae; genus Methanobrevibacter; species Methanobrevibacter wolinii. Next base: position 118,331 of record NZ_JHWX01000007.1, on the reverse strand, counting down.
CTGTTTAAGAATACTGATTCTGTTTCACTATCTGAATAATTTACTGTAGCACTTATAATTTTATCAAGTTTTGCAGCATCATTAGTATCTTTAATAAGGTCTATTTTTTCATTAATATCTACTGATGAAACAGGAATTTTTCTTGGTGTTTTAACATCATCTTCAATTACATCAGCATCACTCATTTTTACATCACTTTTAAGTGAATTTGATATTTTAATTGCTGTTTTTGATACTTCTTCAAGTTTTGATAAGTCATTAGTGTATGCAAAACCCCAAGCTCCATTATTAAGTACTCTTATTCTAGCACCATTTGTTAATCCACTGTTGATTTCTTGGATTTTATCATCTTTCATAACGATACTAGTTCCATTTCCTTTCCCTGCTCTAATATCTACATAATCAACTTGAGATTCTATTTTTGTTATAAGTTGGTCTAAATCGTTTATATCGTATTCCATAATAAAACCTGTTTTTTAATTTGATTTATAATTTAAATTATTATAATAATATATATTATATATAACTAGATTAATTAAATATACTATTTTTATATAATTTTTGAATTTTATATATACTAGATTAATTTTTATATATTTTTGAATCTTATATATAACTAGGTTAATTAAATATACTATTTTTATATTTTGAATCTGTTTTTTGATTTGATTTTGTCTAAATTTATTTTCATGTTTTTATTGTTCTTTTTTATTTTTTCTTAATTTTTATTTCTTGTTTTTTGAATTGTTTTTTAATTTATTAGTTTTAAAATTTTTATATTATGATTTAAATTATTATTTTTTATATTTTTTAATTTTTATTTTATAATTTCTATTAATTTTCTTTTTAACTAATTATTAATATTTTTAAAATTTATTTTAATAAAATTTAATTTAACTTTAATTTATTAATTTTTATTAAAAATCATTAAAAAATAGTTTAGTTTTAGTACATTTTTTATATTATGTCTTAAATTTAGACAGTTTTATTAAATTTTTTCTTAATTTTTGAAAAATCTAGATTTTTATATTTTTTTAAAAATAGTTTAAAATAGTTTTTATCTAATTAATCTTAGTTTACTATTATTATTCTTTTTATTAACTTATTTAGTTGATTTAATTTAGTATTAAAAATATCTTATTTTATCTCTTTATTTATTATTCTAATTATATGATTTATTTTTGTTTTATTATATACAAATTAATTTAAATAAGTTTTAATCATGATTTTTTTTAATTGGACTATTTATTATAGTTTATTTACCTTTGTTTACTTTATTAATTTGATTTGTATTTTTTAAATTATTATAAATACATTAGTTTTTTATTAATTTCTATTATTTTTCTTTTTTCTTTTTTAATTTAAATCATTTTATATTAGTCTTTTTTATTCTTATTTAAACTAAGTCTAAAGTTTTTTAACTTAAATTAATTAAGTTAAAATTTTTCTTTATTTATTAAATAACCTAATATCAAAGCTTTAATTGAAATTTAAACCTTTATTATAATTTTTTTTATAAAATTTTACAAAAGCTTTATATATTATAATAAATAATCTTATGTTTAAAGTTTATTATTTTATAAGAATTTAAAGAAATTATAAGTTATAACTTCAAATTTTAAAAAAAATAAATAAATTTTTTTAGAAAAAAGCATTAATTTTAATTTAATTAAATTTGGAAAGTAAAGTATATAGAAGTAAAAAAGAGATTATGTATGTTATTTATAAATATAAACTGTTATATTTGCTTTTTTTCATTAGTGGGTAGTTGATAAGATTTTTTAATATTTGAAGTTTTTATATATTATTTTATTTATTTAAGAGGTAATTATTATGGATAATAACTCTAAATCATTTTTATTATTAATTTTTATAATTATTATATCAGGTATCGTTTGTATAGCTGCTGTATATGCTACTGTTAGTGAGGAAAATTTAAGTAGTAATAATAAAACAAGTAGCAATAATAATGATACTATTTTATCAAATAATACTAGTGATGTAAATATCACAAATAATCAATCAGTTAATATTAGTGATAATAGTTCTAATCATAACATTTCAACAATTACTGTTCATATGAAACCTAGTGTTGAAACTGGTTTAGAATATAAATATTATACAAGAACTTGGGTAAATTATTGTCCATTTTGTCATAAATTTGGAACATTAACTGATACTCCTAAAGATGTAAACAGAAATAGTACTGTTCCAGAAGGTGAACTTACTTGTGACATGTCTAAAGGAGGCTGTGATGCTGATTTTGATGGTGTAAGTGGAAAAGATAAACTTTGGAGAGATGTTTATTTAACTCCTGCAGATGGAAATCAAATAATATCCCTTGACAATGGTACTGTTGTTCTTAAAAGTAATGGATTAACTAAAAAACAGAATATTAGAGATGCACAATTATCAATTTTAAATCAAGAAAATGCAGAAGACTCTTGATTTTTAATTAAATATATTATTATATTATAAGATAATTGCACATTATTTATTAAAAAATAATTTTTATTATTTTTTTATTTCTAATTTTTATTTAATATTAAGATTTTATGAAATTAAATCCTATTAATTTATATACCTTAATAGATTAATTAATATTATAACAATTGTTAATTATAGTTTTTTATTTTAAAAAAATTAATATAATATTGTTAAATATTTTTTATAATCGGAGTGATAAAATGGTACTTATTATTGGTTCTGGTGCAGGAGGAGGAATATTAGGTTTAGAACTTGCAAAAGCAAATATTCCTGTAACTATTGTTGAAAAAGGACCATTAATAGATAGTAAAGATGCATTTGATTACTATAATGATCCTGTTGATGGTATGGATTTACTTGCTACTACTTGTGTAGGTGGTAATACTATAGTTTCAGCAGGTAATGGTGTCAGATCATGTGAAGATATGTTAGCAGATTATGGTATTGATTTGTCTGAAGAATATGATGAAATTGAAAAACAAATCAATATTCATCAAATGGATGATAGTCATATAGGTAAAGGAACTCAATTATTCATTGATTCTGCAAAAGAATTAGGTTTAAATGTTTCTAAGATGCCTAAATTTATCTATGAAGATAAATGTATTCAATGTGGTAAATGTGCATATGGTTGTCCAAACAATGCTAAATGGACTTCTGCTGATTTTGTAAAAGAAGCAGTTGATAATGGAGCAAAATTACTTAGTAATTCTCCAGTAACTAATGTTTTAGTAGAAGATAATAAAGTAGTTGGTATAGAAATTACAAAAGAAGATGGTGAAGTTGAAACTATTAAAGATGATTTAGTAGTTTTATGTGCAGGTGCTGTAACTGATGCACGTCTTCTTCAAAAATTAGGTATTCCAGCAGGTCAACAATTTACTACTGATCCATTTGTAAGTGTTGGTGCTGTAATTAAAGATATTGGATTTAATAAAGAAGTTACTATGAATGCTTTAGTAAAAGGAGAACATTTTGTACTTGCACCTCATTATTCATCTAAATATTTAGATAGTCGTGTTGCAGATGATAATTTAAAACCAGAAGATATTCTTAGTATTATGGTTAAAATCCCTGATGAAGGTTTAGGTTATGTTAATGCTGATGAAGTTGTTAAATATAACTCAATAAGGGATGTTCAATATCTTGCTGAAGGTGCTGCTACTGCAGGTGCTATTTTACAGAATGCTGGTGCTGAATCTGTATTTGTTTCAACTGTATTTAGAAGTGCTCACCCAGGAGGTACTGCTCCTATTGGAACTATTGTAGATAGTAATCTTAAAACAAAAATTGAAGGTTTATATGTATCTGATGGAAGTGTTTTCCCAAGAGCTCCAGGTGCACCACCTATTTTAGCAATTCTTGCTTTATCTAAAAGACTTTCAAAATATTTAATTAAAGAATTACAATAGTTTAATTTAAATATTTATGTAGATTTTTTTCCACATTTTTCCTTTTTTTAAATAATTTTTAATATTTTTTTACAATAAACTTTCTTAAACTTGATTTTAAATATTAATAGTCTTTAAATTTTTTATAAAAATATGATTTTTAATAAAATTCTTTTTACTAGTTTTCATTTTCATGTTTTTTATGTATTTTAAGATTCTTTTTTTTAGTATAATTTTTAATTTTTTTATTAATTTTTATTTATAATTTAATGTCTTTTTTATTATATTTTTAATATTTTTTATATTTTAAAAACTTTTATTTTTTAGTTTTATTATTATATTTTTTATTTATTAAGAATTTAATCATTAAATTTCTATTAAATTTTTATTTTATTAAATTTAAAATATTGTTTGATTAATTATTAAAATTAAACTATATATGTATGTAATGTATTCAAAATATGTTTTATATTCAATACATAATATTTATATACTGAATACAACATACTATTTAATAATTATAATATTTTTTTAGAATTATCTAGGTGTATTTATGACAAGAACATCAATATCAATTCCAATTGAGGTTAAAAAAAGATTAACTGGATATGGATCAATGAATGATTCTTATGCAGATGTTATTGTAAAGTTAATGGATTTTTATGATAATAATCAAAATATGAATGATAATAATTCTGTAAACATTGATGATAAATTAATTGATTCAATTAAAAAAGCTATTAAAGAAGAATTAATTGAAGATACTGATTTAATTAAAGTTAAAAAATCAAGAAAAAGGAAATCTAGGAAAAAACAAGAAGAATCTCAAAGTGAATTTATTATAAATAATGATTCTAAAAAAATTGAAACTAAAAAAATAAATAATAAAGACTCTTCTATTAAAGTAGATAATTCACTTAATCAAAATAAAATTAAATCTAATAACTCAATTGATGAAGGTAAAACTAAAAATACTAAAGATAAAAGTAAAGAATCTAGTAAAAATCAATCAAATAATAGTAAAGAGAATAAAGTTAAATCTAGAAAATCTACTAAAAACAATAAAAGTAATAAAACTAGAAAAGATACTAAAGATAAAAAATCTATTAAAAAACAAAAAAATAATAAATCTAGTAAAAATGAAGATAAATCATCAAGGACTGCACTTGATGATGAAATTGAAAAATTAGAAAAATTATATCATATTAAAATATAATAATTTAAAGTTTTTTTAGGAAAATAATTATTAAAATTATTTTCTAACTTTTATGAATTAGGGATTATTGTCTTTATTTAGTAATTTTGTTATTGTATTTGTTTATGTGAATTGTGGGTTTGGTGTTTTTTGTTTTAGTGTTATTATTGTATTTGTTTATGATGATTGTGTATTAATGTTTTAATTTAGTAATTTTAGTATTTGTTTATGAGAATTGTAAATCAATGTCTTTTGATTTAATAATTCTATCACAGTATTTACATCTTAACTCTGTAGGTGATGTACTGACTACGGAAAATTTAGAATTTATTGGTTCTCCTTCATGATTACTAATACATTTTGGATTAGTACATTTAATTATTCCAACAAATTCACTAGAAAGTTGAACTTTATTTTTTTCTACTATTTCATAATCTTTAATAATATTAATTGTAGCTTTAGGGGCAATTAAAGCTATTTGATCAACTTCTCTTGGGTGAAGTTCTCTGTTTTCAATTTTTAAAATATCTTTTCTACCCATTTCTTTTGAAGATACATTCATTGCAACAGTAATATCTTTTACTTCTGGTGATGGAAGACCTAAAATATTTAGTACATATAAAGATTTATTTACTGTTATGTGGTCAATTACAGTTCCATTTTTAATTGGTTTAATCTTTAAGTCAGGACGTTTCATATTTTTAACTCTTATTTTTTTATTTAAAAATTATTTAATTCTATTTTATTTTTAATTATTTTTTAACTTTTCCAAATTTATAATTTATTTTTTATATTTTTCTTATTTTAAGGATAATTTTTATAAAAATACATAAATTTTATATTTTTCTTATTTTAAGGATAATTTTTATAAAAATACATAAATTAATAAAAACATAACTTTATATAATTATTAAATTTTAATAATTTTATTTAAATTGGTGCTTAAATGTCATTTGAAGAAGGAAAAATGCAGATTATGCCTGCAGTAGATATTAAAAATGGTAAATGTGTACAACTTGTTCAAGGAAAACCTGGTAGTGAGCAGGTTATTATTGATAATCCTGAGGAAGTTGCTAAAAAATGGGAAGATATCGGTGCAGAAGTAGTACATGTAATAGATTTAGATGGTACTATTGATGGAAAATCAAATCTTCCACTTATTAAAAAAATCTATGATAATGTATCTGTTCCAATACAATTAGGTGGTGGAATAAGATCAGTTGAATATGCAGGTAAATTACTTGATATTGGTATTGAAAGAGTAATTATTGGAACTATGGGTATTAAACATCCTGAAACAATTTCTGAACTTTCTGATGAATATGATAAAGATCGTATTATGATTTCACTTGATAGTAAAGATTCAAAAGTTGTTATTAAAGGATGGCAAGAAAAAATTGATAAAAGTCCTGTAGAATTATCTAAAGAATTTGCTAATAATGGTGCAGGAAGTATTCTTTTTACAAATGTTGATGTTGAAGGTTTACTTGGCGGATTTTATACTGATCCTGTAGTTGATCTTGTTAAATCATCACCAATACCTGTTGTATATTCTGGTGGTGTAAGTTCAATTGATGATTTAAAACAATTACAAAAAACAGGTGTAAAAGGAGTAGTTATTGGTTCTGCATTATATAAAAATAAGATTGATTTAAAAGAAGCATTAAATTATCAAGATATTAAATTATAAAAATAGTTTGATTTAAAAAAAGCATTAAATTATAATTGTTTAAAATTTTTTTAAATATATTATTATAAAATTAATTTTTTAATTAGATAGTAATTATTTTTTTTAATTATTTTATTATTGTAAAATTAATTTAATTTATAAAATAATTGTTTATTTGATGTTTTTATTGGAAATTAATTTAATTTATAAAAACTAATAGATTATTGTATTTTTTTATTTTAAGAAATTTGAGGTTAAAATTATGACTATAGTTATGGCAACAGGAACATTTGATTTATTACATCCAGGACATGGTTTATATCTTCAGAAATCAAAAGATATTGGTGGTCCTAATTCAAAACTTGTTGTAGTTGTAGCACGTGATTCAACAGTACGTGCTAGAAAAAGAATACCTGTTGTTGGTGAAAATCAACGTCTAGAAATGGTTAAAATGTTAAAACCTGTTGATGAAGCATATCTTGGTTATGAAGATGATAAATTTAAGATTGTTAAGGAGATTAAACCAGATATTATTACAATAGGTGCAGATCAAGATTTTGATACTAGTCATTTAGAAAAATCTCTAAAAAAACAAGGTATTAATGCAAAAGTTGTAAAAATAACAGATTATCATAAAGCAGAATTAGATAGTAGTTGTAAAATTATTAAAAAAATTAAAGATTCTGATTTTAAAGATAAAAGAATTGAGAATTGTTAATTATTTCATATAAAAACTAATTATTAATTGATTATTTAATTTTTATGAGATTATGATTATTTGTAGATTATTAATTCTTATTTAATTTATTTGGGTATTTATTTAGATTATTTGTAGATTATTAATTCTAAACAATTAATTCATATAAATTGTGATTTTTAATTAGTTTTTTTCTAAAATATTATAGTATAGTTATAAATTTTATATTTACAGGTGATTAGATGGTTAATGTAGCTATTATAGGGGCAAGTGGATATACTGGTGGAGAATTAATTAGATTATTATACAATCATCCAGAAGTTGAAATTACAACAGTAACTTCAAGAAAAAATGATGGTAAAGAAATTTACAAAGTTCATCCGAACCTTAGAGGTTTAGATTTAAAATTTGAAAATAAAGATCCTAAAGATTTAGATGAAGATATTGTATTTACTGCAACTCCACATGGAGCAAGTATGAAAATTATTCCAGATATAATTGAAAATACTGATGCAAAAGTTATTGATTTAAGTGGAGATTATAGGTTTGATGATTATGCTGTTTATGAAGATTGGTATCCATTTAAACATACACCATATATTCCAAGTGTATATGGTCTTCCAGAAATCCACAGAGAAGAAATTAAAAAATCTAGATTAGTTGGTAATCCTGGATGTTTTACAACTGGTGCAATTTTATCTGGTTATCCATTATCTGATGAAAAATTAGCAGATAGGATGATTTTTGATTCAAAAACTGGAGTTAGTGGTGCAGGTATTAGTCCTTCTGAAACAACACATTATCCAAACATTGCAGATAATGTAAATCCTTATAAAATAACTACACATAGACATACTCCAGAAATAGCTCAAGAACTTAATAGATTTTCTAATGTTAAAGTATCTTTTACACCTATTCTTGTTCCTGTAATAAGAGGTATTTATACAACTAACCATGTTCTTTTTAATGAAGATGCTGGTTTTAGTTTTAATACTCAAGAAGAAAGAGAAGATATTGGAAAACAAGTTTGTGAAATATATAAAGAACATTATGATAATGAACCATTTGTTAAAGTTTTAGATTATGGTGAGATTCCAAAATTAAGTTCTGTTCGTGGATCTAATTATGTTCATATTGGTGGATTTGAAGTTGATAGAAGTGGTCAACTTGTAGTTTTATCTGCTATTGATAACCTTGTAAAAGGTGCAGGTGGTCAAGCTATTGAAAATATGAATCTTTTATGTGGATTTAATGAAAAATTAGGTCTTGACTTCTTTGGAGTTCATCCTTAATTAACTATTAAAATCAATAAATTTCTTAAATAGTATTTAATTTATTAAATCATTAAGTTTAAGATATTTTATTTAATATTCATACTTATATTATTTTTTTTAATAAAAATAAGATTTTAATAGTTTTAATATTTTTTAATAAAAGGTTTATATTATTAATTTCAAAATTAAAATTAAAATTCCAAATAAGATTGAAGTTGATATTTATGAAAGCTTTAATTATTTATTATTCACAAGATAATTCAACAAGGATTGTTGCAGAAACATTATCTAATAAATTAAATACAGACATTATTGAGATTAAGGATAAAAAACCAAGGACTGGTTTTAAAAATATTTTAACTTCTAATTTTGATGCTATACGTGAGATTAAAACTGAAATATCTCCTCTTAGAGTTGATGTTAGTCCTTATGATGTTGTTTATTTTGGAACACCTGTTTGGTCTAAAAAACCAAGTCCTGCAATAATTACTATTATTGATAGATGTGATTTAAGAGGAAAAGATGTTGTTATTTTTGCTACAATGTCAAAATCTGGTGGAACTGCTACTTTAGATAGGATGGAAGAGAAGGTAAAAGCTCGTGGTGGTAGGGTTATTGAAAGATTTAGTATTAAAACTAAAGGTAAATCTGATTCTTATCTTAAAAAATATAGTGAAGCTTATGCAAAAATCTTAGATTTAAGTTTATATCATTAATATTATCTTAATTTTTTAGATTTTTATTTTTGAGAAATTACTTATTTTAAAATTATAAATTTTAATCTTTAAGAAAATTTAATTTTTAAATTATTATTTTTTTACTTAAAGAGATATTGTGGATTTAATTTTTAATTTATTAATTTTACTTTAGAAAATATTGTGGATTTAATTTTTAAATTATTATTTTTTTACTTAAAGAAATAATAAATATTTAAATGATATTGTTTTTAATAAGAGTAAAACTTATTATTAATTTTTAAAGGATTTTAATAGTATCTATTTTTTTATATTTAATTTATTTAAATCTATTTTAGATTATTTTAATTTATACTTAATTTAAGTCAAATATACTTTAGTATTTTTTATATTTTTAAAATATCTCTATTTTTTTCTTTTATTGCTTTTATTATTGTAAAATCATTTTTAAAAAAATTATACAAAATAAGATTGTAATTTAGATATTTAAATAATTTTTAAACATTTTTTATCTATTTTTATAAAATTTTATATACAATTAAAAATAAAATTATATATCGAATATATTATATTTATTAAATTTATTGTATAATACAAATTTCTAGAATTTGTTTATTTCTAATATTAAATTTTTTTAGTTTCTTATATTAGATACTACTTTAGTTTTTTAATGATTATAATAAATTCAAATAGTAGTCGACATACTATTTTTAATTAAAATAGCAAACGATAACTTATTTATTTTTAAATTTAAATAAAATAGGTGGATTATGTTAAAAAAGTTTATGGATAACTATAAACTATTAATAATCGTTCCTATTGTCATAGCTATTTTATCTTTTGGATGTATTCATTTTGTAGGTATAGAACAAGGAGTAGACCTTAGTGGTGGTACCATGGCTGAGGTTAATTTAAATTCCCAAATGTCTACTAGTGAGTTATCTAGTGACTTACAAAATAGTCTACATGTAGATGAAGTTAAGGTAATTGATAATGGTAATAATAAATATACTGTTGAATTATCTAAAAAAATAGACGTAGGACAATTTAAACAAGCACTACAGGGAAAAGGAACTGTAACTAGTTATAATACTGTTGGTCCTGTTTTAAGTAAAGAAGCAATGAATCAAGTATATTGGGCATTACTCTTTGCATTTGTATTTATGGCTGTAACAATTCTTATTGTATTTAGGGAAATTGTTCCAGCATTTGCAGTAATTTTATCTGCATTTTTAGATATTGTTTTTGCTGCTGGAGGAATGGCTGTATTTAAAGTTCCTTTATCTGTTGCATCTGTAGGTGCTTTACTGATGTTAATAGGTTATAGTGTAGATACTGATATTCTGTTAACAACCCGTCTTTTAAAACGTAGAAATGGAACTGTAGTTGAAAGAGCAACAGAATCTATGAAAACTGGTTTAACTATGTCTTTTTCAGCTATTGCTGCTATGGCAGTTTTATACATTGTAACTGTTGTATTAATGCCACAAGCTAAAACTTTAAGTGAAATTTCTTTAGTTTTAATATTTGGTTTAGTTGCAGATATTATAAACACTTGGTTTATGAACCTTGGAATATTAAGGAAATATATTGACTTTAAAGAAGAGAAAAAACATCATAGAAAAACTAAAACAAAAGGAGTGGGATTATGAGGAAACGAAATGATCCTATGGAATTTTTAAAAGATAAACGTGTAATGATTTTTATTGCATGTGTTATAATTAGTATTCTATGTATTGCAAGTTTTGGAATTCAAGAAGGTCTTGACCTTAAAGGTGGATCTATTATTCAACTTCAATTAGAACATTCTGTTGATAAATCAACAATGGATACTGTTACTAAAGTCTTAGATAAACGTTTAAACTTATATGGTATTAGTGATGTTAAAGTAAGACAAAGTGGTAACCAACAAGTTGTTGTTGAAATGGCAGGAGCTACTCCAGAAGAGGTTGAGAAACTGATTGGTCACCCTGGTGTGTTTGAAGCAAAAATTGATAATCAAACAGTTATTACTGGTTCTGATATTAGTAATGTTGAAATGTATCAAGTTACTGGTCAATCTTGGAGAGTACCTTTCAAACTTACAACTCAAGGAGCTAAAAAATTTGCTGCTGCAGCAAAAGGTAAAAGTGGTCATGAAGTCTGGATGTATCTTGATGGTAAACCAGTAGATAAAAACCCACCAAAACTTTCTGCAGACCTTGCAAGTGGTGAACCTGCTACTGAAATTGAAGTAAGTGGTAGTGGTACTGATCAAAAAGATGCAAATTCTAAAGCAAATGATATTTACACTGTATTAAAAACTGGTTCATTACCAGTAAAAATTAGTGTTATTGGGTCTGATACTGTTTCAGCAGAATTAGGTCAACAATTTATTGAAGGTACTGCTATTGCAGCTGTTCTTGCAATTCTTGCTATTTCAGCTATTATCTTCTTCAGATATAGAAAACCTATATTGGTTATTCCAATTTTAGTAACAACATTATCTGAGGTTGTTATTGTTTTAGGTATAGCGTCAATTATACATTGGAACATAGATCTTGCAGCAATTGCAGGTTTAATGGCGAGTGTAGGTACTGGTGTAGACGATCAAATTATTATTGTTGATGAAGTTCTTGCTCATAAAGGAAGTTCTAATAAAAAATCTAGACGTAGAACAAGAACACAAATGAATGTTAAAAAAGCATTCTTTATTATATTTGCTTCTGCAGGTACTTTAATTGCAGCAATGTTACCTTTATCTTATATAGGATTTGCAAGAGGTGCTAGTGGTATTGGTACTATCTCTGGTTTTGCATTTACTACAATTTTAGGTGTACTTGTAGGTGTATTTATTACTCGTCCAGCATTTGCTAAATTCGTAGAAATATTTGTCAAATAGACAAATATTTTCTTTTTTTTTATTTTTAGATATTTTTATAATTTTTCTGTTTTTTTTAGTTTTTTGAGTGTTGTTTTTGTTTATTTTGTTTTTTTTTTTAGTTTTTTGAGTGTTGTTTTTGTTTATTTTGTTTTTTTTTTAGTTTTTTGAGTGTTGTTTTTGTTTATTTTGTTTTTTTTTTAGTTTTTTGAGTGTTGTTTTTGTTTATTTTGTTTTGTTTAGTTTTCTTAGTTTTTTAGTTTTTTTAGTTATTTTTTTTTAAATTGTTTTTAGTTTTATTAAAATGATTTTTTTCATTTTGCTTTATAAATAATAAAGTCTGTTTAAGTTTTTATATTAATAAAATTTTATTAAATTTAATTATTTTTATTTTTAAGTTTCATTGTAATTTAATTTTTTATTTAAATAAATTTATTTCATTGTTTTTTAATTTTATTAATTTTTAATCTTTTTTAATTAGTTTACTTATTTTTATTTTTATTTATCTAAATTTAGTCTAAATTAAAACTTTTATTATATTATTTGTTTAATATAAATTATTTATTAAATATTTTTGTAAACCTAAAAATTTATATAGTAACAAATATTAATTATTATGTATACCTAAAAAATAATGTATTTTTTGAAATCCTTCTTATATTTTTAATTAAAATTTGGGTATTATTAGAATATTATATTATATTTTATAATATAATCTATTCTTTTTGGTTGTTTTCTAATTTAACAGTTTATTTTAATTTATTAAGGATTTTTAAGGATTTTTTAAATTTAGGTGTATAAAAATTTAATAGGAGAATAAATTTTATGGCTGATATTGAACATTTTTTTGAAGAAATCATGGAACATGACCATGCTTTAGCATTTGTAGGTGGAATTGCTGCTGCTTATGTAGCTAAAAAAGTTATATCTTCACAATCTACTAAAAATGCATGTACTAATGTGGTTTCTAAAGTTATAACTGCAAAAAAGGAAGCTGAAGAACAACTTCAAAATATTAAAGATAATGCAGAAGATATTTCTGTTGATGCTGAAGTTAAAGATAAAAAAGCAGTTTATGATTCTGAATAAATAAATTCTTCTGAGAGATTTTAATGAAGTATGAAATAGTTTATGATAAAGGTACTCGTCTTCGTGTTCTAAGTGGAAGAGTAGCTTTTACAAAAGAAGAAGGGTGGGGTATTGCTACTTCACTTTTAGATTATGATTTTATTACTGATGTTAAAACATCTCATAGAAATGGTAGTATTTTAATTTATTATCAAGACAGAAGTCAAAAACAAAGAATTCTTAATATTTTAGATAATATTAAATATGAAGATTTGTATGAAGCGGAACCTCCAACAAATAAAAGTAAAATAAGGGAATTAGAAAATAAATTCTTCATGCAACTATCTAAAATAGTTATAAAAAGGTATTTATATAAAATTATTTTACCAATTCCAATAAGAAAACTTAGGTTATTTGTACATGCTATTCCTTATGTATTAAAAGGTTTAGATAGTTTAACTAGTTTTAATGTTGATGTAGCACTTTTAGACGCATCTGCTATTAGTGGATCTTTACATGAAAAAAGTTATAGTTCTGCAGGAAGTATGATGTTTTTACTTTTTATATCTGATCTTCTTGAAGAGTATACTATGCAAAAAACTAAAGATACTCTAAAAGATAGTCTAGCTCTTAATGTTGATACAGTATGGCTTTTAAAAACTGATGAAAATGGAGAGGAAACAGAGATTTCTTATCCATTATCTAAGGTTCAAAAAGGAGATATTATTGTAATAAGAATGGGTTCAATTATTCCTATTGATGGTACTGTTGTTTCTGGAGATGCTATGATAAATGAATCTTCAATGACTGGAGAATCATTTGCAGTACATAAAACTGAAGGTAAAACTGTTCATGCAGGAACAGTGGTAGAAGAAGGAACTATTCATGTTAAAGCTATTTCAGTTAATGAAGGTACTAGACTTAATAAAATAGTTGATATGATTGAAAACTCAGAAGATCTTAAAGCAGGAATACATTCTAAAGCAGAAAGATTAGCTGATTCCATTGTACCATATACTTTCCTTTTAACTGGATTAACTTATTTATTTACTAGAGATAGAGTCAAGACTCTTTCTGTTTTAATGGTTGATTTTTCATGTGCAATTAAATTAACAACACCACTTACAATTATCTCTGCAATGCGTGAAGCATCTGATAATAAAATGATGATTAAAGGCGGTAAATTCCTTGAAAATTATGCAAATGCAAATACTATTGTATTTGATAAAACTGGTACATTAACAAATGCAAGTCCTAAACTTGAAAAAGTAATTCCAATGGGTAGTTTAAGTCGTGATGAAGTACTTAGAATTTCTGCTTGTATTGAGGAGCATTTTGCTCATAGTGTTGCAACTGCAATTGTTAATCAAGCAAAAGCTGAAGGTTTACATCATGAAGAAGACCACTCTGAAGTAGAGTATATTGTTGCTCATGGTATTTCAACACATTATAATGAAAAACTTGCTATTATTGGTAGTTACCATTTTGTTTGTGAAGATGAAGGAGTTAAATTTACTAAAAAACAAGAAAAAATTATTAAAGAAAATCTTGAATCTTATTCAGTAATATATTTAGCTATTGATGGAAAACTTGAAGGTATTCTATGTATTGATGATCCTGTAAGAAAAGAAGCTAAAGATGTTATTAGTCAACTTAAATCATTAGGTATAGAAAATGTTATTATGTTAACTGGTGATAGTGAAAATGCTGCAAGGGCAATTGCTAATGACTTAGGTATTACAAGATATAAATCTCAAGTTTTACCTGAAGATAAAGCTCATATCATTGAAGAAATTAAAGCTGAAGGTAATCAAGTAATTATGGTTGGTGATGGTATTAATGACTCACCTGCATTATCTGCTGCAAATGTATCTGTATCAATGAGAAACTCTTCTGATATTGCTCGTGAAGTTGCAGATATATCATTACTTTCTGATGATTTATATGACTTAGTTACCTTAAGATACCTATCAAAAGGTATGCTTGAAAAAATAGATAATAATTAC
Organism: Methanobrevibacter wolinii SH; assembly: GCF_000621965.1. Classification (NCBI taxonomy): domain Archaea; kingdom Methanobacteriati; phylum Methanobacteriota; class Methanobacteria; order Methanobacteriales; family Methanobacteriaceae; genus Methanobrevibacter; species Methanobrevibacter wolinii. The sequence goes on along the minus strand of NZ_JHWX01000007.1, from coordinate 102,989 downwards.
CAAAAAATACTTTGGATTAATGGTACATTAATTGCATTAGGTATTATTGGATTGATACAACCAAATATGTCTTCAATTATTCATAATTTATCTACTATGTTACTTGGTGTAGAAAGTACAAAACCAGTATTAAGTGATAATTATGATAGAAAAAAAGTTGAGAGTTCTACATAACTCTCTTTTTTTTAATTTTTAAAAAATTTATAACTAGTTTTTTTATTTTTTATTAGATAATTAATTTTAAATTTTTATTCTTTAAAAGAATTTATATTTTAATTGTAATTTAAAATATTAATTTAAAAAAGTTTATAATAAAATAATATTTTAGATAATACTTGTTGCTTTTTCTTTAATAATCTTATTTTGGATATTTCCTATTTTTTTATCCATATGAACAGTTTGAAGTTCTTCATCTGTATTTAATACTATATTAAATCTTTGTGCAAGCCAAAAATCTAGTGATCCTTTTACTGTTTTTTGTGTATGTAAATATATTTTTGAATAATTATTATTTTTTGAAAATTCTTCTGCTATTTTTACAAGTTTTGATGCTATTCCACATCTTCTATATTCTTTTTTAACAAATACTCTCCATAAGCTTGAAGTATCTTCTTTTGAATAAAGTTTTTTAAATTCTTTAAAATCTTTATCATAAGCTCTTATTCCTAAACTTGCTATTATTTCATTATCCTCATTTAGTATTATGTAAAAATTGTTTCTTTGAGGTTTAATATATGTTTTGTATAACTCTATAATATCATAATGGTATTGAGGGACATAATTTAAGTGAAATTCTTCTTTAATCATTTTAAATAAAAATTCTTGTGTTTTTTTAATAAGCTTTTTATTATTATCTAAGGTTTTTACATACATTTTATTACCTCTTAGAAACTTTTTTTACTAATTTTTAATTAAAAAGTATTACTCGTATTTTTTACTAATATTAATTTTTTTTAGGTCATGCAGAAAAATCTATTAAAATTAGTTATTTTAAAGTATTACTTTTAATATGATATCATATAAAAAAGTAATACTTTATATGAGTTCTTTTTAATTTACACTTTTTAATATATTTATTTATCTAATATAAAGCTTTTTATTGTATTACTTTTATTGCATTTTATAGCTAAAAAGTAATATCCTTTTTTCTATTTTTATTAATTTTTATTTATTATACTTAAAAATTTAATATTTATTAAATTTTCCTTTAAAACAGATAAATATTAATTTATTTAATTTTTTACTTATTTTTATAATGATTTTTTAATTTTAGCCAATTGTTATATAGTATTTTTTATTTAATTATTGTGTTATTTTTATTTAATTTTCATTATTATTACTTTTTAGGACTTTTTTAGCTTATTAGTAATACTTTTTATTTTATTTTTCAATTTTAATCGTTTTAAATCAAAATATTTATATAATATTTTTTTAATAATTTATTTAAGTATTAATAATTAATTTATTAAAAGTAATACTTTTATTAGGATTTTCATAGTAAAATTATTACTTATTCTTAAATTGAAATTTTTTATCAATTTTATTGTAAAATTATTATTTTTTTCTTAAATTGATATTAAAAAGGCATTTATTATATTCTTATAAAAGTTAGTTTTTGATTTTAGTAAATTAAATTAATACTTTTTGGAGGTTTATAATGAATAAAAAACTTAAATATGGTATTATTGTTGTAATTATTGCTATAATTGCTATTGTAGCTATTTCTTCATATTTTGGAACTAGTCATGATGATGATCCAACTCATTTAGTTGTAACTGTTCCAGGACATGCTGGAGAACCAGAAAGTGGTTTTAATCCATTAACTGGTTGGGGTTGTGGACATTTGAATTTTAATCCATTAGTACAAAGTACATTATTGAAATCTGATTCTAATGGTAGTTTTGTTGGAGATCTTGCAAAAAATTATACAGTAAGTTCTGATGGACTTCAATGGACTGTTGATATTCGTAATGATGTTAAATTTTCAGATAATTCTAGTCTTAAAGCAAGTGATGTTGCATTTACATTTAATACTGCTAAAACTAGTAATTCTCAATTAGATATATCTAATTTAGATAAAGCTACTGCAGTAAATGATACTACTGTTATTTTTAAATTGAAAAAACCACAATCTTCATTTGTATATAATTTAAGGTATATTGGTATTGTTCCAGAGAAAAATTATAATAATGAAACATATGGTGCTAATCCTATTGGATCTGGACCATATAAATTAAAACAATGGGACAAAGGTCAACAAGCAATATTTGTTGTAAATGATAATTATTATGGTCAAAAACCATACTTTAAACAAATTACTATGTTATTCCCTGATGAAGACACTGCATTTGAACTTGTTAAATCAAATCAAGCTGATGTTGTACAAGCACCATTTTCAAGTTTAAATCAAAGTGCTGATGGTTATAAATTAGTTGATATGCCAAGTTCACGTGCACAAGGTATTTCTCTCCCATATATGAATGATACTGGTTTAAAAACAAATAATGGCCACAAAGTAGGAAATAATGTTACTGCTGATCCTGCAATAAGAAAAGCATTAAATATTGGTTTAAACCGTTCAAAAATTATTAATTCAGTATATAAAGGACATGGTAAAGTTGAATATACTGGTGTAGATTATTTACCATATGCAAATGACCAAGCTAAAGTAAATGATTCTAATACAAATGAAGCTAAAGAAATTTTAGAAACTGCTGGTTGGAAAGATACTGATGGTGATGGTATACGTGAGAAAAACGGAACAAAAGCATCATTTACTTTATATTATGCATCTAAAGATCAATCAAGACAATCTTTAGCAACTGTTGTTTCAGAACAAGCTAAAGATTTAGGTATTGAAATAAAATTAAATGGTACTGATTGGGATACAATTTATCAAAATATGTATAGTAATGCTGTTGTAATGCAACAATCTTCAGATGATCCTTATAGGAATATATACCAACAATATTACAGTAAAAATAACTTTTCAGAAGATGATTATATGAATCCAAATGAATATAATAATTCTGCTGTAGATAATGTTCTTGATCAAGCTTTAAGTAGTAATAATCAGAATCAAGCAAATGCATATTGGAAACAAGCTGCATATATTGATAGTAATTCTGGTTTTGGACCTGCTGCAAATGCACCATGGTTATGGATTGCAGATTATGACTATTGTTATTTTGTTAAAAATACTGTAAACATAGGTAAAGAACCTACAATGGGTCAAGATTATATGGAAAACATTTGTAATTGGACACGTAATAATAAAACAAGTTAAATTAATTAAAAAAAGATGATTTTTTATTCTTAAATTATTTAGAATAATTTATTATCTTTTTTTTTAAATTTTATTTTTTATTTGTTTCTATGTTTTTTATATTTTTTTGGTATTTTAGTTTGTAGGTTTATTTGTTTTTTGTTTATAAGTTTTAGTTTGGTGTTTGTTTAGTTTGTATGTTTATTTGTTTAATTTTATTTTTAATAGGTAATTAGTTAGGATTTGCTTATTATTGATTAAAATTTTTATTTTTAATAGGTAATTAGTTAGGATTTGCTTATTATTGATTAAAATTTTTATTTAATTTTAGTATTATTTAATGGAGGTTATTTTTATTGAATAGAAAAATGCTTTATTTTATTCGAAATAAAACGATACATTTTATTGTATTGATGATTGCTGTAGCTATTTTTAGTTTTATTCTTATAGATTTATCACCTATTGATCCTGTTAATATTTATCTTCAACAGTCTGCAGTAAGTGAAGCTCAACGAGCAGCACTTGAGCAATATTGGGGTGTAGGTCAACCAATTACTACTAAAATTTGGAATTGGTTAATTAATTTATTACATGGAAATTTAGGTACTTCTTTAATTTATCGTATACCTGTTTCTCAAGTTATCCTTGAAAAATTTGAAGCATCAATAGTTTTAATGGCAATTTCTTGGATTATCAGTGGTTTAATTGGATTTTTACTTGGTGTTGTAGCAGGTAAAAATAGAGGTACTTGGATTGATAAGCTTGTTAAATTTTATTGTTATATATTACAGTCTGCACCTTCATTTTGGATTGGTTTACTTATATTGATAATATTTGGTGTAGAATTAGCTTGGTTCCCTGTTGGTCTTGGAGTTCCTATAGGAATTATGGAATCTAATGTAACAATATGGCAATGGTTAGCAAGGTTAGTGCTTCCAGTATTAACTTTAAGTCTTGTAGGTGTTGCTCCTATTGCAATGTATACTAGAAATGAATTAGTTGAAGTTTTATCATCTGATTATATATTATTTGCAAAAGCAAGGGGAGAATCTGGTTGGCCATTAATTGAAAGACAAGCATTAAGAAATATATTACTTCCAGCATTAACTCTTCAATTTTTATCATTTAGTGAATTATTTGGTGGTGCAGTGCTTGTTGAACAAGTATTTTCTTATCCAGGTATTGGACAAACTGCTGTAGCAGCAGGTCTTCAAAGTGATGTTCCTCTTTTACTTGGTATCGTTCTTATAAGTGCAATATTTGTATTTTTAGGAAATCTTATTGCAGATATTTTATATTACTTTGTAGATCCAAGAATTAAAGAAAATGAATCATTTGATGTAAAATATTAAGAGGTATAAATTATGTTTAATAATAAAAAAGAAAATAAACCATGGTTATTATATCATGCTAATTTAAGGACAAAAACACTTATTATAATCTTGATTGCATCATTGATTTTAATTTCTGTTTTTTTAAGTAATTTCTTTATTAATTCTCAAACAGCGCTTACAACAGATTTTTCAAATATTAATCAAGCTCCATCATTTGAACATATATTTGGTACTGATTGGATGGGTAGAGATATGTTTACAAGAACAATATTAGGGCTTGGTATTAGTTTAGGTGTTGGTGCATTTGCATCTATTATAAGTACTATTATTGCAATAATTCTTGGTTCATTATCTAGTATTAATTCTATTACAGATGAATTTGTAGCTGCTGTAATTGATTTGTTTGGATCTATTCCTCATATACTACTTATAATATTGATTTCAATTAGTTGTGGTGGTGGATTTTATGGTGTAATATTAGGTGTTGGATTAACACATTGGACTCCTCTTGCAAGGGTTTTAAGAGCAGAAATTAAAAAAATTAAAACTAGTGAGTTTATTAAATTATCTGAACAATTAGGAAAAAGTAAATGGTGGATTATTAAAAAACATATTTTCCCACTTGTAATTTCTCAAATAATAATTGGTGTAATATTGATGTTTCCACATGCTATAATGCATGAAGCAAGTATATCCTTTTTAGGTTTTGGACTTTCTCCACATGAACCTGCAATAGGTATTATACTAGCTGAAGCAATGGGATATTTAAGTACTGGTGCATGGTGGTTAGCATTTTATCCAGGTTTATCTTTATTATTTATTGTATTATTATTTGATTTAATTGGTGAAAATGTTCATAAATTGTTGAATCCTCAAACTACTAATACATAATCCTTTTATAATTTTAAATTTATTTTAGATTTATGTGTTTTTAATAAATGTTTTAAGAGGTTAGATAATGAATAAATTATTAAAAATTAATAATCTTTCAATTGGATTTACTCAATATTTTAAAGGTCTTGAACAGAGAAAATTAAAGGTTATATCTGATTTAACTCTTGATTTATATGAAGATGAAATATTAGCAGTATTAGGTTCAAGTGGTTCTGGTAAAAGTTTACTTGCTCATGGAATACTTGGAATATTACCTCCTAATGCAAAGGTTAAAGGTTCAATTTATTATAAAGATGAAAAATTAGATAGTAAATTACAAGAAAAATTAAGAGGAGATATAATTAGTTTAATTCCTCAATCTGTAAATTATTTAAATCCATTGATGAAAGTTAAGTATCAAGCTATTGGTTATGTTGAAGACGAATATTTAAAAAATGAAAAATTAAAAAAACAAGAAGAAATATTTAAAAAATATAATTTAGATAAAAGTGTTGGAGATATGTATCCTCATCAATTATCTGGGGGAATGGCAAGGAAAGTATTAATTTCAACAGCATTATTAAATAATCCAAGGATTATTATTGCAGATGAACCTACTCCAGGTTTAGATAAAAAATCAGTTAAAGAAACAATTAATGATTTAATTGACTTAAAAAATAATGGTGCAAGTATTCTTTTAATTACTCATGATATTGATACAGCTATTAAAACAAGTGATAGGATAGCTATTTTGTATTTAGGTTATATTATTGAGATTACAGAAACTAAAAATTTCATGTTTAATGATGAAAATCTTCTACATCCATATACAAAAGCATTGTTTAATGCATTACCTGAAAATGGATTTAAATTAACTAAAGGTCACCAACCATCTTATTTAAATATTCCTAAAGGTTGTCCTTATCAAGATAATTGTGAATATAAAACTGTTGAATGTATAAAAGAAGTCCCACCATTAACTAAAATAGGAAAAAGTTTTGTAAGATGTTATCATCCTATTACTAAAGAATTATAAATATTTTTGGAAGTTATATTATGGAAACATTAAAAACAGAAGATATATCATTTGGATATAATTCGAAAAAGACAATCTTAAATGATGTTAATTTTATTATGAATAATAATGAAGTTTTAGGTTTATTTGGAGATAGTGGTTCTGGAAAAAGTACTTTTTGTAAGATTCTAACTGGTTTTATGGATTCTTATAAAGGTAAAGTTTTATTAAATGATATGGAAATTAAAAAAGGTTTTAATCCTATTCAATTAATTTATCAACATCCTGAAAAGATAATGAATCCACGTTGGACAATGGGTAATATTCTAAAAGAGTCATGGGATCCTTCAGAAGAAATTTTAGATGAATTTGGTATAAAAAGGGAATGGTTTAATAGATATCCTTCTGAATTATCTGGTGGTGAATTGCAAAGATTCAGTATTTTAAGAGCTTTAAATCCTGAAACAAAATTTATAATTGCTGATGAGATTACAACTATGTTAGATGCTGTAACACAGGTACAAATTTGGGATAGTCTATTAAAGTATGCAAGAAAATATAAGATTGGAGTTTTAGTTGTAAGTCATGATATTAAATTACTTAATATACTAACTGATAGAACAATATTATTAGAAGACTTAAATAAATAATAAGTCATTTAATATTGTTTTTTTATCTATTTTTTTGCTTTATTTTTGAATAGTATGTTATTTATTTTTGTTTGGGTTTAGGTTATTTATTGATTTTTGTTTTATTTTTGAATGGTATGTTATTTATTGTTATTTCTCTTTTATTTATTGTTTATTTTTTCTTTATTATATTTATTTATGTAGTAATCTGATTTTTTATTTATATAATTTATAAGATGTCTATTTTTTTAAAATTATTTAATTAAATATATTATTTTTAAATTAAAAATAAATTTTTATCTTAAATTAGATTTTAAGATGATTTCCATATTAAAATTTTATTTTTTATATTTATTTTAAGTTTTTTAAGAATAATTTTATAATAAAATCTTATTTTTAAACTTTTAAGATGATTTTTATAATAAACTCTTATTTTTTATTACTTTTAATATTCTAAATTAATAATAAATATAAATGATTTCAAATAGAAATTAAATATAAACTAAACTATTCTGTGATATTATGAAAAGGACAGCATTTAAAGTAGCTTATATTGGTTCAAATTTTAATGGTTTTCAAAGACAACCTGATGTAAGAACAGTTGAAGGTGAAATTATAGATACTTTAACTGAAATTGGTTATATTAATAATCTTAAAGATGCAAGATTTCGTATTGCAGGTAGAACTGATGCAGGTGTAAATAGTTTAGGTAATGTTATTAGTTTTCAGACTGAAGAAGAAATTTATATAAATAAAATTAATAATTATCTTCCAGATGATGTTCAATTTATTGGAACTGCACCTGTAAGATATGGATTTAAACCAAGATATGCAAAACAAAGATGGTATAGATATATTTTATTTAGAAATGATTTAGATATTAATAAGTTAAATGAAGTAGCAAGAGTATTTGAAGGTAAGCATGATTTTACAAACTTCACTAAAAGATATCAAAAAACTACAGTAAGAACAATTGATAAAATCAATATTACATCTCCTAATATTAAGCCTGATAAACGTATGTTTCGTAATTCTAAAGCTAACAATTTTAATAGTAATCAAGATTTTTCTAGTCTTAATGAAACATATACTCCAATATTTGTTGATATTTATGGAGAAAGCTTTTTATGGAATATGATTCGTAAAATGATGCGTGTATTTACAGAATATGCTGTAGGTAATATGGATATGGATCAAATAGAACATTTTTTAAATCCAGAAAAAGATGAACCTAGAGCACTTATTAAGGTACTTGAAGCTGAAAATTTAATATTAATGGATACAATTTATGATAATATTAAATTCACTTATGATGATTATGCAGTTGAAAAGTTCAAACGTTATCTTGCTTTAAAACTTGTTGATTATCAAAGAAAATATTCTATTGTTGAATGTATGCTTAATAGTTTTTAATTTTAAATAGCATTAAATGATTTTTTAGTATTTGTTTTAAATTATATTGTATATATTGTTTTGTTTTAAATCATATTATATTGGTATAGTTTTATTTTATATTATTATTATTATTATTGATTTAGGTATAAATTTGTTTTAAATTATTTAAATCTTATAAAACAATTAAATCTTATATATAATTATTTTATTTTAGAAATAAACTATACAAAACTCAAATTTCAGAATAAAATTATTTTAATAGATTTATTATTTTAATTTTAAAATTAATTAATTAAAAATAAATTATATTTAACTAAAAGTTTAATATTATATTATTAAATTTTAAAAGGGTGATTATTATGAAAATTGGTGTTATATTAGGCACTAGACCAGAAATAATCAAGATGGCTCCTGTAATTGATGAAATTCAAGATAGAGGTCATGAATTACTTTTAATTCATACTGGTCAACATTATGATAAAGAAATGAGTGAAAACTTTTTTATAGATTTAGAACTTCCAAAACCTAATTATAATATTCATGTAGGTTCTGGTTCTCATGGAAAACAAACAGGTCTTATGATGAAAGGTATTGAGGAAGTTTTAATAGATGAAAAACCGGATATTATACTTGTTCAAGGAGATACAAATGCAGTACTTGCAGGTGCACTTGTTGCTCAAAAGTTACATATTCCTGTAGGTCATGTAGAAGCAGGTCTTAGATCTTTTGATGTATCTATGCCAGAGGAAATTAATAGGATGGCTGCAGATGACTGTTCTTATTTTTATTTTGTTCCAACAGAAGAATCAGCAATTAATCTTATTCTTGAAGGATATTCTCCAAAAGATATATTTATTACAGGTAATAGTGTAGTTGATACATGTTATAGGAATCTTAAGATTGCTAAGAAAACAAGTACTATTATTGATGATTTAGGGCTTAATAATCTTAATAATATTATTACATTAACTATGCATAGAGCAGAAAATGTAGATGACAAAGAAAGATTACACAGTATTATTAGTGCATTACATGAATTAAAAGACTTTAATATTGTTTTCCCTATTCATCCAAGAACTAAAAAAACATTAGAAAAATTTGGTCTTTATGATGACTTAGCAAATGAAGAACATATTCACATAACAAAACCGATTGGTTATCTTGATTTTTTAGTATTGATTTCAAAATCTATAATGATTTTAACTGATTCTGGAGGCCTTCAAGAAGAAGCAATTACTCTTGATGTACCTGCATTAACATTAAGATATAATACAGAAAGGCCTGAAACTGTAGAAGCAGGTGGAAATATTCTTGTAGGTGCTGATAAAGATTATATTCTTAAAACAGCAAGTAAAATTTTAAATGATAAAGATTTTTATAATAAAATGAAAAATGCTAAAAACCCATATGGTAATGGTAATGCAGCTAGTCAAATGTTAGATATTATTGAAGATGCTTATAATAAAGATAATTTGAAAATTGAATCTCCTGAAACAATATATTCCGGGTTTAAAGTTGAAATGAAACAAATATCTGAAGATATTACTGTTAAAGAATTTGAAGATAAATATAATACTTTAGTAAGGGTAATATATAAAGAAGATAAGATGGTTTTCCCACAAGAAAACACAAATATTAAGGATTCAATTATATTATTTAATAAATATAATAATTAACTAATATGATTAAGTAAAATTTTAATTTATGCTCTTTTAAAATTATAACTATTTAATAGATGATATCATGGAATATGATTTAAGTAATGTAAATGAGGATTCAATATTAGTATTTGAATATTATACTGCTACTGGATTAGATGATTTATGTATAAGTTCTGAAGCTGCTGCTCTTATTAGTGGTTTAGTTGATGATTTAGAAAATGAAGATGTTTACTTATTATTAAGTAAAAAGTATTCTTATCTTGGAAAAGATAAAAATCTTAATTTAATTATTTTAGATGAAGATAAAAGTGAAAATGCATTAGAAGATTTTTTAATAGATAATGTAAATAAATTTAATAGGTCTATATTTATTTCTTCTGAAGAAGATAATAACTTATATGATATTACTCATTTTTTAGAAGAAAATAATGTAAAACTTTATGTTTCTGATACAGAATCAACTAGAATTTGTTCTGATAAATTTGAAACATTTATGGCATTACAATATAAATGTGATTCTTTACCTTTAACTTATAAAGTTATAAATAATCCAAAGATATATTGGAAAAAACCAATTGAATACAATCTTAAAGCAATTAATGTTCCTGGAGAAAATTGTGAAGTAGGTCCTATTCCTGATGATTTAGAAATTAAGAATAAATTAATTGCAAAACCATTAAATGGTGTTGATTGTGAAAATATTAAAATTATTTCTAGTAAATCTGACATTGATGAATTAGATGATTTATTCCCTGAAGGAAATGGTATCTTAGTTCAAGAATTTGTTGAAGGTGAAGTTTTAAGTGTAAGTCTTCTTTCTGATGGAAAAAAAGCTTTACCTATTAGTTTAAATAAGCAGTATGTTAGTTTAAAAAATGATGTAGGTAATTATCTTGGTGGTGAGTTACCTTATAATCATCCAGCAAAAGATAAAATATTTGCAGTTGCTAAAAAAGCCATTGAAAGTATTGAAGGTTTAAAAGGTTTTGTTGGTGTTGATTTAATAGTAAAAGAAGAAAATGATGATTATATTCCATATCTTATTGAAATAAATTCACGTTTTACAACACCTTATGTAGGTCTTAGAAAAGTTTTAAACATAAATATTGGACAGACTATAATAGATTTAATAGACGGTAAATTATCTATTGAGGATATTGATGATTTGTCCTTTAAATCTAGTGTAAAATTTATTAAAGATAATGGTCAATTAAAAATAGAAACTATTTAATTTTCTATTTTATTTTTCTAATTTTTTTAATTTATATTATCATAAATTATTAACTTATTAATTATATTATAATTTAGAAATTAGTTAATATTATTTATATAGAATAATAAATTTAAAATTTGAAACTTGAATAATATAAATTAATATTTTAGATTTTATGATTAAAAACAATTATTTAAAATTATTTTTTTTAAAAAGCGATTAAATGTTTTATATTTTAATCTATTAGATTAAATTTAGTTTAGCTTGAATTATTTTATTTAAGTATTATATTAGTTAGATTTATTTTAACTTAAATTGTTTATTTAAGTTTTATATTAGTTAGATTTTTGCTTGAATTTAATTATTATATTAATTAGATTTGAGTTTAATTATTTATTATTGAATATTATAGAGGTTATTTTTAATGAAAATAGCAGGATTTGATATTGGTGGAGCAAACACTAAGGTAGCTATTATTAATTTTGATAATGGAGAAATTGAAAATATAGAAATTGATTTATCTTATTTACCCATGTGGAGTGATAATGATACTTTACAAACTGTTTTAACTGAACTTATTGAAAAAATATGTCCAATTGATGAACTTGATGGTGTAGGTATTTCAATGACTGCAGAACTTGTAGATGCATATGAAACTAAAAAAGATGGAGTTTTAGATATTGCAAATAAAGCTAATGATTTATTTGATTTACCATTAGGTTTTGTTACTCTTGATGGAGTAGTAGATATTGATGGTATTATAGAAAATCCATTAAAAGCTGCTGCTGCAAATTGGATTGCTACAGCACCTATAGCTGCAAAGATCTCAAATAATTGTATTTTTGTAGATACTGGAAGTACTACTACTGATATTATACCTGTTAAAAATGGTAAAGAATGTGCTAAAGGTCGTTCAGATATGGAAAGATTAGGTACTGGTGAATTAGTATATACTGGAACTTTAAGAACTAATCTTTGTTCATTTTTATATAAAGTACCTCTTAGTAAAAATGGTAAAACTATTGAATATAGGGTAGGTTCTGAATTATTTGCAGAAACTGCTGATGTTTATAGAATTCTTGACTTAATTAGTGAAGATGATTATGTATGTGGTACTTATGATGGTGAAGGTAAATCTAAGATTGAATGTGCAAGACGTGTTGCAAGAGTTTTATGTGCAGATTTAGATATCTTAAATAAAAATGATATTAAACAGTTATGTGAAACAATCCATAAAACTCAAATAAAACAAATTGCAGAAGCAATTGGTGAAGTATCTAAAAGGGAAAATATTGATACAATTGTTACTACTGGTCTTGGAAAAGATATTTTAGATAAACCTGCAGCAGAATCTTTAGGATTAAATGTTAAATCAATGAATGAATTTTTAACTGATGAAGAATGTGTTGTTGCACCTGCTGTTGGTACTGCAATTCTTATGGAAGAATACTTAAGAAATAATTCTTAAGTTTTTCTTATTTTTTAAAAAATCTGTTTAGGTTTTAAATTTAATACTTTTAACTAATTTTTTTTTTTAAAAGTTTTTATGATTTTTTTCTTAAATTATTGATTTTATGGCTTTTTTTTTAATTTATATGTTTAATACTTATTTTTTTGTTTATTTATCCTTTTTAAAATTATTTATGTTAATTGTTTTTAAATTTGGATTTTAATTTAATCATTATAAGTAAAATTAGCTAAATAAATTAAAGTTTTTGTGTTTATTTGTTTATTATTGGTAAATTTGATAAAATTAATTTTTGAATTTGTTATTTTGTTATGGGTAAATTTAGTAAAGTTAATTTTAGAGTTTTTGTGATTATTTAATCATTGTAAAATTAGTTAAAATCAATAATGTTTATTAAAAAAATAGTAAAAATAGAAAGTATTTAATTTAATACCATACATCTTTTGCACCAATTAAGTAAGCAATTGTGTTTGCTATTAAATGTATAAATATAGTTATAATTAATACTGTTATTACAATTTCAATTGTAAGATGAATGAAAAATGATACTAATATTAATGCAACTACTGCAAAGTCTATTTGATCAAGAATTGGGGCAGAATGTCCTCTTGGAATACCAAGTCTTCTTTTAATAAAACTACCAATTGCATCACCAAGTAATGCTCCAAATCCAAGTATTAAACCTATAAATAATCCATTTGTAATTCCAGAGTATGTTATAAATGGGATTATATTTCCACATGCTTGTTTAAGTAAAGGTGTATAAGCTCCTTGTAGGGCTCCTACAATACCTCCTATAATTGTCCCAGCAATAAGTCCTCTCCATGTACATCCTGGTCCAATAAGTTCCATACCATCTTTAGTTTTTTTACCAAAATCTAGAGGTGTTCCTCCACCAAATATAAGAGCACTACTATTTGATAAATATGCAGGTAGTATAAAATAAATAGATACTGCAATGAGTATACCTATATTATACAAATCAAAGTTCATTTTTTTCCTCAATTTTTGTATTAATTTCTTAAAATAATATTTGAAATTATTTCTTTTTAAAGTTCCACTAATTTAATATTAGTTTATTTTTTTATTTAAATTAATACTTATTTTTTTATTTCTATTAAATCTTTTATTTTATTAATTAAATTTATTTTTTTAATTTATTTAATATTTTTTTTGGGTTTGTTGAATTCCTATTTTTTATAAAAATTTAAACAATAATTAATGCTTGAAAATCAATTTTAAGAAAATTTATTCAAGAGATTTTGAGGATTTCAACAAAGCCATTTTTTTATAAAATATCTTAAAATATCTTAATTTTATTATTTTTTTAAATTTCAATATACTCTATGTGATGTGAATACATTTAAATAAGATTAAAAATAATATTTACTTAATATAATTAATTTATTATATATTATATTTACATTATTATTTTTTATTTAAAATTTAATATTACACTAATTATTTTAATTATAATTTTAAGGATTAAAGTTTATTTATGGTGATTTTTTGATTAAAAAAACTAAAAGTTTATGTCCAGTATGTTTTAAAGCTGTCGATGCTGAAGTTTATGAGGAAAACGGGAAAATCATGATTAAAAAAACTTGTGATGAACATGGAGAATTTGTAAATACCTACTGGAGTGATGCAGATATTTACAATAAAGCAAATGCTTTTTCCACTACTACTACACAAGTTGAAAATCCTCAAATTCATAAATCTCAAGGTTGTCCTAATAATTGTGGATTATGTGAAGAACATAAAACTTCTACTGTTTTAGGTTTAATTGATGTTACTAATAGATGTAACCTTAGATGTCCAGTATGTTTTGCTAATGCTGCTGTAAGTAAAAGATTATATGAACCTACTCAAGAAGAAATTAGGATGATGCTTAGGAATTTAAGAAATCTTAAACCAGTTCCTACACCAGCTATTCAATATGCAGGTGGAGAACCTACAGTAAGACGTGATCTTCCTGAGCTTATTGCAATGGCAAAAGAAGAAGGATTTGTACATACTCAAATTGCAACTAATGGTATTAGACTTGGAAGTAAAAAAGGTTATGCTGAAGAACTTAAAGAAGCAGGACTTAATACTGTATATATGCAATTTGATGGTGTAACTGAAGAACCTTATATTGCAAACAGAGGTAAAAATTTACTTCCTAAAAAATTAGATGCTATTGAAAGATGTCGTGAAGCAGGATTAGGTATGGTACTTGTACCTACCTTAGTTAAAGGAGTTAACGATCAACAAATTGGGGATATTATTAAATTTGCATTTGATAATAGGGATATTATTTATGGTGTAAACTTCCAACCTGTTGCATTTGCAGGAAGAATTGATACTGATTTAGTTGAAAAAGAAAGGTTTACTATACCTGACTTTGAAAAAGAAGTTGAAAGACAATTAGACCATCAAGTTACTACTGATGCATTTTATCCACCATCATCTGTTGAACCAGTTACAAGATTTATTTATGCTATGGATGATAGTGTTGATCCAGTTATGTTAAATTGTCACCAACATTGTGGTTCAGCAACTTATGTATTTGTTGATACTGATGAAGATGGAAATCAAAAATATATTCCAATCACTGATTTCATTGATGTTGATGCATTTTTAAAATTCTTAGATGAAAGTGCTGAAAAAATGGAAGAAGGTAAATTTGCTGCAAAAGCTAGAATTGCAGCTAGTGCTATTAAAAATTTATCTAATTTTATAGATACTAGTAAAGCACCTTCTGACTTAGATATTAAACACATTTTATATGATGTATTTAAAAATAAATCTTATGATGCTTTAGGTGAATTCTCTACTAATGCAATGTTAATTTCTTGTATGCACTTTATGGATCCATATAACTTTGATGAGGATAGAGTACAAAGATGTATTATCCATTATGCAGTTCCTGATGGTAGAATTATCCCATTCTGTACTATGAATTCTAGATTTAGGGAAGGTATTGAACAAGAATTTTCAGTACCATTAAACAGAAAAGAAAGAGAAAAAATTGAAGAATTACAAAAAGAAGCATAATTCTTTTAATTTTTTTTTAATTATTATTTTTTAGGTTACTATTTTTTTATATACTAATACTTTTAATAAAAAAGTTCTAAATTAAATAAGAAATAAATTAAAATAGTTAATTTTTTTATATTATATATTTAAAAACAATTGAGGACACTTAAATATGATTATTAAAACACCTTCTCGTCTACATATGGCTCTTATTAATATGGATGGGTCAAACGGAAGAATGGATGGAGGAATTGGTCTTACATTAGATCAACCTAATTTTATTTTAGAAGGAAATTTTTCAGATTCTTCGGATATTACTGTTAGTTTTGAAGAAGACTTAAGTAATGATATTAAAGCAGAATATACTGAAAAGATTAAAAATGCAGCAAATAAAATCTTAGATTATTATAATCTTAATGTAGGTTTTGA
This sequence comes from Methanobrevibacter wolinii SH, assembly GCF_000621965.1. Taxonomy (NCBI): domain Archaea; kingdom Methanobacteriati; phylum Methanobacteriota; class Methanobacteria; order Methanobacteriales; family Methanobacteriaceae; genus Methanobrevibacter; species Methanobrevibacter wolinii. The sequence continues at coordinate 86,686 of NZ_JHWX01000007.1, read as the reverse complement.
TTTTATAGTTAAAAAATCTCTTTTATTACATTCTGGTTTAGGTTCTGGAACACAAATAGGATTAGCTACAGCAAAAATTATAACTGAATTAATGGATATCCATAAAGATGCAGTAGATTTATCTACTATTATTGGTCGTGGAGGTACTTCTGGTATTGGTACCTATTCCTTTGATTTTGGTGGATTTATTGTTGATGGCGGTCATAGTAAAGAAGAAAAACCTGATTTTTTACCTTCTTCAGCTTCACCAGCTAAACCTCCTAAACTTATTGCAAGATATGATTTTCCTGAAGATTGGAATATTTTAATTGCAATTCCAAAATCTAATGGAGTTAATGGTAAAAAAGAAATTAATGTCTTTAAAGAAACATGTCCTATTTCATCAAGAGAAGTTAATGAGATATCTCATATTATTTTTATGAATCTTATACCTTTCATGCTTGAAAAAGATATTATTGAAGTTGGAAAAGCTGTTAATGAGATGCAGTATAAAGGTTTTAATAAAGTCGGTATTGATATACAAAATGAAAAAACAAAAGATTTAATGAAATTTATTCATGATAATGGTGCTTATGGTGTAGGTATTAGTTCTTTTGGTCCTGCATTATATTCCTTCTTTGATGAGGATAATGAGGATATTGTTGAGAAAACTAAAGATTACCTTGGTGATGATGGTATTGTATTTGTAACTAAAGCTAAAAATCAAGGTTATGAAATTTTATAATTGTTTTTTCATTTTTAAAATCTATTTTTTTTTATTTTTGCTTTTTTTGTTTGTATTATTTTTTGCTTTTTATTTTTTTTAGATTTTTAAATCTTATTTATTTTTAAATTTAATGATTTATCTTGGATTTAGAGGTGTTTAGTAAAATTAATTTTTTCTTTAATTTAATGATTTATCTTGGATTTAGAGGTGTTTAGTAGAATTAACTTTTCTTAAATTTTGAAGTTTTTAATAAAATTAACTTTTTTTTAGTTTTTATTATTAATTTATATTTTATCTTTGTTTATTTATTTTTAGTTTATAATGTGTTTTAATATACTTATTTACTTAATTTTTATCTTTATTATTATATTTTTTCTAATATTTTTCCTTTATTTTTAATTTTCATATACTATTTTTTATCTGATTTTTATTATTTTTCTGAAATTTTGTTTAATTTAATACAAACTTTTAAATTTTGTATATATTACTTATTTAAAAGGTTTTTTATTAGAACCTTATAGAAAACTTTAATATATATTGTTAATAAAAAAATATTAGTTACTAATAACGGTATTTAAATTTGATTTTTTTAATTTAAAATCTCAAATTTTTAAAACACTGTTGATTTATTTATTTAAAAAAACAATCGAGGACACTTAAATATGATTATTAAAACACCCTCTCGTCTTCATATGTGTTTAATTGATATGAGTGGTGCATATGGTAGAACTGACGGAGGAATTGGATTTACTATAAATCAACCAAATTTTATATTAAAAGGAGAAGAAACTAACTCTAACGAGATTAATGTTGATTTTAAAAATGAAGTTAGTGGAGATAGTAAGTCAGAATGTAGTAGTAAAATAATAAAAGCTGCAGAAAAAGTTCGTAAATTTTATGATATTGATTATGGATTTGATTTTGAAGTTCAAAAATCTTATCTTACACATTCTGGTTTAGGATCCGGAACACAAATGGCATTAGCTACAGCAAAAATTATTACTGAAATTATTGGACATAGTGAAAACTCTGTTAAATTAGCTAATATTGTTGGAAGAGGGGGTACTTCTGGTATTGGTACTTTTTCATTTGATTATGGGGGATTTATTGTTGATGGTGGACATAGTTTAAAAGAAAAAGGTTCTTTTTTACCATCTTCTGCATCTAATGCAAAACCACCTCAACTTATTGCACATTATGATTTTCCTGAAGATTGGAATGTTTTAGTTGCAATACCTAAAGATAATGATCATGTACATGGTCAAAGGGAAGTTAATATTTTCCAAAACAATTGTCCAGTATCTAAAAGTGAAGTAGAACAAATGTCTCATATTATTTTCATGAATTTAATTCCATTTTTACTTGAACATAATATATATGAATTTGGTCATTGTGTTGATGCAATTCAAGAAAGAGGATTTAAAAAAGTTGAAGTTGGACTTCAACCACCTAAATTTATTAATCTTATGCAATATATGCGTGAATCTGGTGCATATGGTGTAGGTATGAGTTCATTTGGTCCAGCTATATATACAGTATTTAATAAAGAAAATGATGATATTGTAAAAGCAACTAAAGATTATCTTGATGATGATGAAGTTGTTTTTGTAACTAAAGCTCAAAATCATGGATTTGAATTAATTAAATAAATTATTTAATTTATTTTTAATTAATTATTTTTTCTTATTTTTTGTTGGGTTTTTTTGTGTTTTTTTAGTTGTTTATTTTTTTTGTTGGGTTTTTTGTGTTTTTTCTGTTTTTTTTAGTTGTTTATTTTTTCTAGGATTTTTTATTTTTTTATTTTTTATTTATTAATTGTTTTTATCTAATTTTGAACTTTTTTTAGTTTATTAGTTATTTTTATAAGAATTAGAATTATTTTATTTTTTAAAATAAATTAATATCTTTAATAGTTGTGTTTTAAATAAATTAAATTTTTATCAGGAAAGTTTATATATTTTAAAACAATATACTTTATTTTATATTATAATTTAGTTACTGTTTAGATTTAGCAATAATTTCATTATAATTTGGTGATGAGGTTCACCAAGTATTAATTTACAAAACCGTTAAACTCTTTTTAAGATTTAACTGATGACTTCTATTTAATTTAAAATTGTTATTATTTTTAAGAATTTAGTCATCAGAACCATAAAACATATCTTTTAATTATTCCCATATTATTGGATGACTTTTTTCTTAAATTTTAACAATTTTTTTAATTTGGAGGAGAAAAGTTTATGGTAGATGTGTTCCCTTTAATTTTAGGGTTACTTATTTTAATTGCTAGTTTAATATCTATTAAATTAGGTATTTCAGTTACAATTATTGAAATTGTTCTTGGTGTTATTGCAGGTAATTTAGGAATTATTAGACCAGAACAATGGATGATTTATATTGCAAGTTTTGGTGGTGTTTTATTAACATTTCTTGCAGGTACTGAAGTTGATGTTGAACTATTGAAAAATAAATTTAAAGAAAGTTTATTTATTGGTATTGGATCTTTTATTGTTCCATTTTTAGGAGTATTTTTACTTTCTTATTATTGTATTGGTTGGAATTTATTAGAATCATTACTTACTGCTACTGCATTATCTGAAACTTCTATTTCAGTAGTATATTCTGTTTTAACAGAAAAAGGGTTATTTAAATATGATTTAGGTAAACTTATCATGGTTGCTACTTTTATTGGAAATCTTTTAACTGCTATTACTTTAAGTTTACTATTTATGAAAACAGATATTAATACAGTTATATTTTATGCTGCTTCTGCTATTATTATTTATTTAGCATATAAATATTCTAATAAGATATTCTATTCAAAACTTCTTAGAAACAAACTTGCAGAGGTTGAAATTAAATATATATTTCTTTTATTACTTGGTTTTATTTTCCTTGGAAGTTTAGGTGGTGGCCAAGCAATACTTCCAGCATTTATTTTAGGTGTTGTATTATCTGATTACTTTAAAGTTGAAGATAAAGGTGAGGTTAAATCTCGTATTAAAACAGTTGCATTTGCAGTTATTACACCAATATTCTTTATTGTAGGTGGGATGAAAGTTTCTATACCTCTTATTTTATCAGCAATATTTATATTTGTTGGAATATTTGTAGTACGTCAAATTGCAAAATTCATTGGAGTTTATGGTATTAGTAGGTATTATCTTAAAGATTCTTGTGAATATGTTACACTTATGATGAGTACTGGTTTAACTTTTGGTCTTGTAGCTGCAGTATTTGGTTTAAATAGTGGTGTGATTTCTCAAACAGTTTATTCTATTCTAACTGGGGTTTTAGTTTTAAGTGCTGTTTTACCTACTTTTGTTGCTGAAAAATGGTATTCACCAGTTCATTCTGAAGATATTAATGAACTTTAATTTTTATTTTTTTATTTTTTTTAGGTTTTTATTGTTTAATTATTGATTTTAAGATGAAATTTTATTTAAATTATGGTTAGAATTTAAAATTTAATTAATACAATTATTTAAATTTCTAAATAAAATACCTTATTTTTTAGATTTTTAATATTTTTTAAAAATATTTATATATTAAGAAGTATAATTTTAAAATATAGTTTTGTACATTTTTATAATTGTGTACAAAATTTAGCTTAAATTTAATTATTTTAAATTTAAGTATGTTCTCTATAAAACTGTTAAAATTATTAAAAAGTTTAAAAATAGTTAATATTCTTAAAAATTTAAGAATTAATATTATGTGTTTAATTAAAAAGATAAGATTTAATTTACATTTAATTTATAGTTTTAATTGTTTTTTAATGTTTTAATTTAATTTAGAGATTAAATTTTTTTATAACTTATAAAACCTTTAATTTCCCATATCTATATAAAATTATTGTATTTATAAGTTCTAATAATAAATTATTATATTAAATATAATTATTAAATTATGAATTACAAACCTCTAAAATATTTGATTTAATTTTAATTATCTATTTTTAATTAAATACATAATATTTTATTTTTTAAGCTTTGTTAAAATTCTTCTAATTTTTAGAATATTTTTTTTAATTTTCAAGTATTAATAATTTTTAGATTTTATAAAAAATAGGTTTTAATGGCTTTTATTTAAATATTAATTTTTAATTTAATAATCTGAACTTAAATTTTTATTTAAATTTTATTTTAATAGTTTGTTTGGATTTTTCTTTAGATTATTTTTTTTATATGCTTTTTAAAATTATTTATTAGTTTTTTTATCTTTTTAATTAAGTTCTAAATTTTTTTTATAAGAAATTAGATTGTTAATTCAATTTTAAAAATTATATTTTTTATTAATAAATTAAAATATTTTAAAATTTTTTAATAGTACATTTATTTTAATATTTTAATTATTTTATTAAAATTAGTATTTTTAAACAAAGATTTAAAAAGAGAAAATTATAATATAATATTATAATAAAAATTTTTGTGATAAAAATGGAAAAAATTCAAGGAAGAGTTTGGAAGTTTGGAGAAAACATTGATACTGATTTAATTATTCCAGGTAGATATCTTAGAACATTTAATCCTCAAGATTTAGCAGATCATGTATTAGAAGGAGAAAGACCTGATTTTACTGCTAATGTTAAAAAAGGAGATATTATTGTTGCTGATGAAAACTTTGGTTGTGGCTCTTCTAGGGAACAAGCTCCTGTTGCTATTAAAACTGCAGGTGTAGATGCAATTATTGCAAAATCCTTTGCAAGAATTTTTTATAGGAATGCAGTAAATATTGGGCTTCCTGTTATTACTGCAGATATAAAAGCATCTGATGAAGATATTTTGTCTGTTGATTTAAGTGAAGGTATTTTATGCAATAAAACTACTGGTGAAACAGTTCAGTTTGAACCATTTAAAGATTTCATGTTAGATATCTTAGAAGATGGTGGTTTAGTAAATCATTATTTAAAAACTAAAAAACAATAAATTTTTTCATATAAAATAAATATTTTATAAATTTATTTTTTAGAATTTAATAAGATAAGTTTATTTTTTATATGATAAAATCAAAAGGAATAAAATATAAATTTATTTTAAGTTTATTTTTTATATGATAAAATCAAAAGGAATAAAATATAAATTTATTTTTTTATTAAGTAAATTTAAATTATAGATTTATTTTTTATTATAATTTTTTTTAAAATTATTAATTATTACAATTATGGGTTTAATCTACTTTTTTTAAACTAATTTAATGATTAAGTAGATTATTTAATTAAAATATATTATTTAGAGGAATTAAAAATGGAATGTCCAATTTGTGGATCAGATGATCTTACGGTATTAAAATCAAAGGAAACTTCGTCTAAAAAGAAATTAATAAATGATTATTTATTAAAATGTAATGAATGTGAACATGTATTTAAAGATAGAATAACTCAATCAAATCCTATTCCATGTAGAATTATTATAAGTGAAAATGAACAATCTATTAAATCAGTAATTGATTTATATCCTTATGAGACAATTAATGTTGGTAATGTTTTACTTACTGATAATGGACAAGTTAGAGTTAAATCTATTGAAACTAGTGAAAGAAGAGTAAAATCTGCTATTGTTAAAGATATTAAAACTATTTGGGCTTCATCTTTAGAGATTCCATCAAGATTTGGATTATCTATTGATTTAAAAGGTGAAACTCAATCTTATAAAATTGATACAGATAGGGATTTTGAAGTATCTACTAATGATATTATTAAAATAGAAGATTTTATTTTAAAAGTTCATATTATTAAAACTGATAATGGAAAAATTACTAGTGGTTCTGTAAAAGCAGATCATATTAAAAGGATATATACAAAACCTATTGATTTAAAATCTTATGATTATAATTTAACTGATAATATTGTTAAAAAAACTTTAAGATGGGAATAAATTATTTAAAATAAGTTTTTTAGTTTAATTTTTTTAAATTTAAATAAAATTTATTTTTAAAATAAAACAAATTAACATAATCTAATTATTTATAATTTTTAATTATTTATGAATAAATTATTCTTAACTTTATATTTTACTAATTTTTTTAAACTAAGGGTATTATTATGATTCGAGTATCTATTGAAACATTTGGATGTACTTATAATAAAGCAGATTCTCAAATTATGGCAGGTGTTTTAGCTAAAAATGGTATGGAACTTGTAGATAATGTAGAAGATGCTGATGTTATTATTGTAAATACTTGTTATGTTAAACTTCCAACAGAAAGTAAAGTAACAAATAGAATTCAAAAATTACAAAAAACTTATCCAGATAAAAAAGTTATTGTTAGTGGATGTATGGTTGAAATAGACCCTGAAAAAATAGATAAGATTACTAAGGAAGGTACATCATGGATTGGACCACATCAATTAGATAAAACTGCAGAAGTTGTTAAAGCAGCTTATAATGGTGAAACACTTAGAGAAGATGGTTTATCTAAAAAATCTAAAGTTGGAGTTAAAAAATTTAGTGAAGATAAAAAAGTTCATATTATTCAAATATGTGAAGGATGTATGGGTAAATGTACTTTTTGTTGTACTCGACTTGCTCGTGGACCATTACATAGTTATCCCATAGCTGATATTAAGAAAGAAGCAAAAGAAGCTATTGAAAATGGTTGTGTTGAGATTGAACTTACTGCTCAAGATACTGCAGCATTTGGTCATGATACTCATGAAAAATTATCAACTTTAATTAAAGAAGTGGCTTCTTTAGATGGAGATTTCAGGGTACGTATTGGAATGATGCATCCTAAAAATATTTTCGACGATGTTGATGGAATAATTGAAGCATTTAAATTACCAAAGGTATATAAGTTCATGCATTTACCAGTACAAACTGGAAGTGATAAAGTACTTAAGGAAATGAATCGTCGTCACACAATTTCAGAATATAAAGATTTTGTTAATAAAATGCGTAAAGCTATTCCAGAAATTACTCTTGCAACTGATATTATTGTAGGATATCCAACAGAGACTGATAAAGATTTTAATGAAACAATTAAATTACTTCGAGAAATTAAACCAAGTATTGTTCATTTATCTAAATATCAACATAGGAAAGGTGCTTTATCTTCATCACTTAAAGCAATTCCTTTTGAACTTATGAAAAAAAGATCTAAAAAACTTACTCAAATCATTTCTGAAATTACAAAAGAAGAGAACGATCATCTTTTAGGTCAAACTTTAGAAACACTTATTGTAGAAAAAGGATCTAAAGGAGGATATATTGGAAAAACTAATTCTTATCTTCCTGTAGTTGTTCAAGAAGCTAAAATGGGTAGTTTTGTAAATGTTAAAATAGTAGAAACTACAAGTACTTATTTAATTGGAGAAATAGTTGATTAAATTATTTTTTTATTAAAATCAAGTTAATAGGTTGTATTTTTAAAATAAGATTCCTATTTTTTATAAATTTTCTAATAATTTTATTTTTATGAGTTTGTTGGATTCCTATTTTTTATAAAAATTTAAACAATAATTAATGATTTAAAATCAATTTTAAGAAAATTTATTCAAAAGATTTTGAGGATTTCAACAAAGCTATTTTTATATACTTTTTTTATTTTTTAGAGGTTTATTATTTTTTAGGTATTTTGTTTTTATATGCTTTTTTTATCTTTTGAAAGTTTATTATTTTTGAATATTTTATTTTATATTATTTATTTTTTCTTTGTTTTTTATATAATTTTAATTATGTTCGTTAAAGGTAATACTTTTAAAATTCCATTTTTTTTAAAAATTTTAAGGCATTATCTATCTTTTTTTTATAGTTTTATTTTAAAATATTCTTTATATTGTTTATAAAATTTTATTATTAATTGTTTTTATATAAATATGATTATATTTATTGTTTTAATTTATAAATTTATTTTTAATGCTTATTTTATATTATAATTAAATATATTATTTTTAAGCTTTATTTTAATAGTTTTTAGCTTATATTTTTTTAATATTTTTAAATCTTTATAATGGTTCTAATAAGTTATAAGTTTTAATATTCTTTCTGATTTTTTGTTTGTAATTATATTAATATTTTATATTGTCAGTAAGTTAAATTATACTTATATGATTGAATATTAACAAGAATAAAGCAATTTTTTACGAAACCTTTATATACTATGTAGTACAACAATTATTTGGAGGTGAAAACATGAGTGAATTACCAATCGCACCAGTCGGTCGTATCTTAAAAAATGCTGGAGCACAAAGAATTTCTGATGACGCAAAAGTTGCATTAGCTGAAGCATTAGAAGAACAAGGTGACGAAATCGCACAAAAAGCTGTTAATTTCGCACGCCACGCTGGTAGAAAAACTGTAAAAGCTGAAGATATCAAATTAGCTATCAAATAGATTTGTTAGTGTTTGATTCAGTTTTTGTGTATTTATAGTTGGCCAGTTCTTGGCCATAATTTTTTATTTTTAATTTTTTATTAAAAATTCTATTTTGTAAGTTTTTTTATTATATCTGTATTTATTTTTGATACTTTCATCAAAAATTATTAAAAGTAATTATAAAATAGTAATCTTTATATATGACTTCGGACAAACTATTATAAGTATGTAGGTCCGGTGGTCTAGGGGTATGATACCTCCTTGACGTGGAGGGGATCACGAGTTCAAATCTCGTCCGGACCATTATGCCATGGTAGTTCAGTTGGGAGAACGCTAGACTGAAGATCTAGATGTCGCTGGTTCAAGTCCGGCCCATGGCATTACTAGATTTTTTTTATTAACTTATTTTTTAATACTTTATTTTAGATTATTTTTATTTTAGACTTTTTTCTGATTTTTAATGTGAATTGTTTTTTATATAATATTATTCTTTAGTGAGTTATGTTTAATTTTATTTTTATTTTATTGATTTAATCTAAATAATAAGTTTTTTCTATTGTAAATAGATGTTTTCTTATTATTTATTAATTAAAAAGTAAAATTGTTGATTTTTTAAATTTAGGATAATTTTATTTTATAATAATGTGTTTAGAATAAGATTTAATAAGTATAAAAAGTAAGATTCTTTGATTTATTAAATTTAAAATATATTTTATAAAATTGAGCTACTAAATAAAGAAGATTTAATAAGTATAAAAAGTAAGATTCTTTGATTTATTAAATTTAAGATAAAAATAAGTTTTAATAAGTATAAAAAATTTAAAAAGAGTTTAAATTTTTACATACTTCCAAGTATATTTCTTGGTTTATATGCTTTATTTTCAAGTGTATTTTTAAACTCTTCTAAAATTATATTTGCTGTAGAGCATCCAAGTCTACTTGCACCTGCAGCTAAGTATCTTGCACAAGTTTTTCTGTTTCTAATTCCACCTGATGCTTTAATTTCTTTATTATTTGCTGCTGTTTTAATAATTTGTAAATATGTAACCATTTCATTAAATGTATTTTTACCTGTAAATCCTGTATTTGTTTTAATAAAGTCTGCATCAGTTTTATTTATAATCTCACTAATTTCTTTTATTTGTTTTTCATTTAATAAATTAGTTTCAATAATAACTTTAAGGACTTTATCTCCGATTTCTGATTTTACTGCAGCAATTTCATCAGTAATTACATCATAGTTACCATTTACAAAAGCAGGAATATTCATTACCATATCAATTTCGTCTGCTCCGTCTTCTACTGCAATTTTTGCTTCTAATGCTTTTACACGTTTATCATTTGTTCCAAGTGGGAAGCCTACTACAGTTCCTACTTTTACATCAGTGTCTTTTAATAATTGGCTTGCTTGTTTTACATAGCATGGACTTACTACAACTGAATACATATTCCAGTCTGCTGCGATTTTACAGAAAACATCCATATCTTCTTTTGTAGCAGTATTATCTAAGTAAGTAAAATCCATACATCTAGCAAGTTCTTCAGGTGTTTTTGCTATCATTTTATTATCTCCATTAATTGCATTATATACTGTTTGATATGATACGAACTAATATATAATATTTTTCTTTTATACTAATTTTTATATGGTGTAAACTTAAATCTTTTTATTTTATCTCTATTTTTTTAATTGCTTAAAAAAGATTAAAATCATTTAATAAAAAAAGTAATAAGTTTATTTTATTTTTTAAAAATTTATAATTGGTAAAATAAAAATTAAAAGTTTTTAATTAATTTTTATTCTAATTAAAGATTTATATTAATTTTTTAGCCATATATGGTCCTTTCCTTTCATATCCAAATTTACGATAATAATTTCTAGTACCAATACCACTAATAATTAACATTTCTTCTTTTCCATTATCTATAGAAATTTCTTCTGCTCTTTTTATTAGTTTTTCACCAAATCCCGTGTGTTGACCTATGGTATTTCCTTTTTTACCGATATGAATAAGGTTTCCATATACATGTAATTCTCTAAGTAATGCAGAATCACTATTAATCTCAGGTCTAAATGCATCTTCTGAGGGGAATCTAAGTCTTAAAAATCCTGCAATAGTTTCTTCATTTTTATCTTCAATTGATAAAAAGTGTTCTTTACCATTACAACATTCATAATCTTCTTCAAAGAGTTTATAATCATCTATACTATAATTTTCTTTGGTTTTTTTATGGCCAATTTCCCTACAACGAATACATTTACAGTTAATATTTTCTTCTTCTAATCTATTATAAACAAGTTCACCAAGATTTGAATTTTGAATTCCTCCTTTAATTAGTGTAGTTGGAATATCTCTTTGAATTCTCATGGTTCTAACCCATTTAGGAAGTATTTTTTTAATTTCAACAATTACATCAACTGCTTCTTCTGTTGTATATGGATGATATCCTCCTTTTTTCCATAAATCATAAAGTTCACTACCTTCAGTAACAAGTACTGGATATAATTTTAACATATCTGGTTTATAATTTGGATCTGAAAAGATAGTTTTGAACATTTCAATATCTTGTTTTTTATCTTGGAATAAACCAGGCATAAAATGCATACATACTTTAATACAAGAATCACGAAGGTTTTTATTTGCAGCAATACTATCTGCAACAGTATGGCCTCTTTTTACACGTTTATAAATATTATCATGTATTGTTTGAACACCCAGTTCTACTCTTGTAACACCCATATTTAACATTCTATTAATATGTTTCTGTTTACAGTAATCTGGTCTTGTTTCAAAAGTCATACCAACACATCTAATCTTAGCAGATTCATTTGCCTTTTGAATATCTTCTAAGATTACATAATCATTTGGTTTATATTCTTTAACTAATCCATTTGAGTATGGTGGATATTTCTTAAGAATATCATCTTTATTAATTTTATCAAGATCAAGAAGTTTTGAACTTTCATGATGTTTAATCTCAACATCATCAAGTATTATACCAAAATCAACCATTGCTTTAAGACATTGTGATACAAACCATTCTTGATAAGATAAATCAAGTGATGGGAAAGTACCTCCCATAATTATAAGTTCTACTTTGTCAATTGGATGACCTACTTTATGAAGTTGCATTAATCTATTATAACATTGAATATAAGGGTGGAATTTAAACATTCTTCCACGTAATGCTGCAGGTTCTTCACCAGTATAACTTGGTGGTGCTGTACTACTTTCTGGACAATAGAAACATCTTCCATGTGGACATTTATGTGGATGACACATTACTGCAACAATTGCAACACCAGATAATGTTCTTGTAGGCTTTTTCTGTAAAATTGGACTTACAAGTTCTTTTTCTTCATAACTTGCATGTTCTAATATATCCGCATTACTCATAAATTTTGATAGTTTAAAATCACGACAAAGTTGTCTTTTTTCTACTTCAAGTTCACGACGGTTTGTTATTTTGCCGTTTATAATATCATCAATTATTATTCTACAAGCTTTGTCTAACATGTTTTCCTCGTTTTATTTTTTTAATAGACTAAATAATATTAATATAAAAATAATAATTTATATAACTTTTATTAAGAGTTTTTATAATATATCATTTTTTTTAGTTTTTAAATATATTATTTAGGGTTTTTTTTATAATATATCATTTTTTTTAGTTTTTAAATATATTATTTAGGGTTTCTTTTTATATTTATCATATTTTAGTTTTTAAATATATTATTTAAAATTCTTTTTATAAAATTAGATAATTTATTATATTTAATTTAATTAAATTTTATTTTAAATTAATATTTTTATCTTTTAAAATAATTAGTTAATTATTTATATTTTTATAATAAAACTTATAATTAATATATTATTAATTTGATATTTAAATAGATAATTTAAATATTTTTAAATCATTTAATTGTGAGGATTCATATGAGAATTAAAAGCTTATTAGGTATGAAAGTATTAGATACTGATGCTAAAGAAATTGGTAAAGTTATTGATGTGGAGTTTGATAAAGATTCTGGTGAAATTAAAAAAGTATTTATTTCTCTTAAGAAAAAGTTCCTCTCTAGTAATGAAATTGAAGTAAGATATGATGATATTAAAAGTATTGGTGACTATCTTTTATTAGATGTTGATGTGATTACTGAATAAGTATTATAATACTTATTTTTAATTGAAATATTTTAATTAAATAGTGGTGACTTTAATGGATGTTAAAGATGCTCTTGAAAATACTATAGAAATAGGAGATCATATAGTATATGTTCCTACTGGTACTAATGGTAAAATAGAAGATATTAGATTAAAAGATGAAAAGTACTGGGTTAAAATTGAAGGAACTGGTATGTGGTATGTTACTTCTAAAGTTGAACTTCTTTCTGATGGTGAATTTGAAGATAAAGACGAATATAGAGAACTTGAAAAAGATGATACTGATGAGGGTATTGAAAGAATCAAACAAAGAAAAGAAGAAATGTCTAACTTCGAATTACAAGATGAAGTTGCTGAAGGTGGAGGTTAAATATATAATTTAACCTTTTTATTATTCTATTTTTAATATATTAATTAGTTTTTATTATCTAGAACTTATTTTCTTATTTTTTTAGTTTTATTATATCTAATTATTTTAATATAAGACTTTATTCATTTTAGCTTTTTTTAATGTTTTTTGAAAAAATTTATTAATAATTTTTTATTAATATCTATATAATTATTAAATATTTTGTATAATTTTTAAAAGGAGGTTATATTATGGATGATTTATCTGTAACAGGTATTATATTGTTTGTTCTTGGTATTATTATCATTGTATTTCCTTATCTTAGTCAAACATTTTTATCATTTGTACTTGGATTAATATTTATTATTAGTGGTATAATTTCATTAATAAGATCTTATGATAATTGGAATTATACTTCTGGGCACTTATTAACTCGTATTGTTGGTGCAATAATTGGTATTATTTTAGGAGTATGTTTACTTGGTAATATTTATCTTTTCAGTGCTTTATTTGGAATAATGTTTTGGATTGTTGGTATTATCTTAATAATCTTTGGAATTGCAGGAATATATTATAGAGATTATGGTCCTTTAAGAGGTTCTTCAATAATAATGCTTATTTTAGGTCTTATTACTGTATTACTTGGTTACTTCTCATTACTTAATCCATTTTATGTTTCACTTATTTTAGGTATAAGTTTAATTATTGATGGAATTGGATTTATTTTTGCAGGAGAAAGTGCTTATTATTAATTTTTTTCTTTTTCTTTTTTTAGGTATTATTGATTATAATTAAATAGATATTTTAAAATTAAAATTAGTTTTTTATTAAATTATTCTGAATTGAATTTAAATAAAAAATTAGAAATAGTTATTTAATTGTTAGGTTATTTTTTTGAGTTTAAATTTAAATAGTAGAGTTAGAAATAATTATTAAATTATTTTTTCTGAATTTAAAATTAAATAAAAAAATTAGAATTATTAAATTTAATTATTATAGTTTTCAGCAAATTCTTTAATTCTTTTAGATAATTTTTTACCTATACCATCGATTTTTTGAAGTTCATTTTCACTAGGTACTCTTAAATCATCACCAAAAGTATCTACTATTTGACGTCCACGTTTTCTTCCAAGACGTTTTACTCCAATAATAAGTGGTAAAATATCTTCTTTTGCACCATAGTATAATCTTGCTGATAATGTACTTAATTCATTATCATACTTGTAGATTCTAAAAATATTGAATATGTCTTTTGTAAATTTAGTAAGCATTGATGCTTCTATTGCACTACGTCTACAAGAAGCAGCATATACATGATATTTATTCTCAATTTCTTCTTCTGTTCTTTCATCTATCCATTCTATAAGTGAAACTGTTGTAGCTTCTTCACTTCCAATACTTGTAGTAAATAATCCAAGGGATGACATTTTTTCTTTAGTTGGATCTTTACTTTTTCTTGCCATGAAACTAATAAGTGGAATATCTGGGGTTTGTGCAAGTAAATAGATAAATTCACCTATATTTATATAATCTTCAACAGTATTTATGTATTCTTTTATTTTAACTGCAGTTTCAACAGAATAATTGGATTTAGCTATTAATTCACCAAATTCAGTAGTTTTGAAACCTTCTGGACCAGGTCTTATAATTTTATTATTCATTAAAAATTCAAGTGAACTTTCTATTTCAAATTTTAAACCTTCTTCTGCAAAGAATTTCATTGATTCATTTGATGTCATTTGAAAACCATATAAGGTTTTCATAAAGAATTCTTTTAATTCATCAGGATTTCTAGATAATGATGAAGATATTTGTGCTATGATTTGTTTTTGGAAAGCATCTTTATTGTCAACTAATTTAGAAGTAGTTGGTTCTATTTCTCCATTTACATATTTATCTTCAAGTTCAATTGCCTCATCACTTGTTTTAGCAAGAAGGTAAGAATATCCTTCATTATCATATAATGGTCTTCCTGCTCTTCCAGACATTTGTTCATAATCAAAAACAGGTATTTCTTGTGGACCATTATTTGTCCAACGAGTATAATCACGGATTATTACAGATTTTGAAGGTAAGTTAACACCATACATTAAACTTGGTGTTGCAACAATCATTAAAATATTTCCAGCTCTAAATTCATCTTCAATAATTTCTTTTTGTTCTGGGAAAAGACCTGCATGGTGGAATACACAACCATTTTTTGCTGCATTTGCAAGGTTTATACATGTTGTTGTAGGTCTTGATCCTTTACGTTTTGGAACATTAAGTAATTCTTCTGAAACTTTTTCAAATTTTTGTCTTTCCTCTTTTGTTATTTTATTTTTAATTTTACCAGCAACATATTTTGCTAGACTTTCAGTAAAACGTCTTGTTGAAACAAATGCTAATGCTTGTGAATTATCTTTAATAGATTTTTCTATGATTTTTACTACAACATCGTTTTTATTTTTAACATTAAATATTTCATTATCAAGAACTTGTTTATTAAGAGGTACTGGTCTATAGTCATGTTCTATGACTTTTGCATCTAACCATGTTTTAATATCTTCCATATTAGATAATGTTGCAGAAAGTGCTATTATCCTCATTGATGGATTTATTAATCTTGCTCTTGTAATTGCACATTCTATTGTTGGTCCTCTTGAAGCTTCTCCAATCATATGAAATTCATCTATGACTATTGTATCTACTTCTCTTAATGTATTCCATGAAAAACGAGTTATTGCATCAAAACTTTCAAATACCATTACTGCAAGATCTGCATATCTTGGGCTTTTACCTACTTTGATTCCGAATTCTTCAAATTTTTTAAATTCTTTAACTTTTTCATTTTGTATTGATACAAGAGGTACTGCATAAATTCCTTTTCCACCATTTAAAATTGTTTTAAGTAAACCAAGAACTCCAAGTACTGTTTTACCACTTGCAGTTGGAATTGCAATGATGTAATTTGAATCATCATCTATATATCCACTTTCAATTACTGCTTTTTGTGCTGGATTAAATTCTTTAATATAAGGATATGCAGTTTGTATGATTTTTTTCATATCTTTGTTTAAGCTTTCCATAATAATCCATTCTATTTTTTTAATAATTTCTAATTTTAATTTTTAATATTTAAAAGATTATACTAAGACCATTTGAAAACTAATTTTTCTTAAAATATTCTTTTAATTAAAGTTTAATTTTTTAATATGATTCTATTTTTTAAGAATAAAATCTTATTTTAAATAAATTTATTATTATTTTTATGAATATTAAGCTATTTTTTAATAAAATGATTTATTTAGTTTATTATTATTTTAAAAATAATCTAAATTTTTTAGTATTTATTAATTAATTTAATTATATTTTTTCTTTTTTAATAACCTCAATATCTGAGATTTTTGTATTTGGATATTGTCCATTTTCATCTTTTTCTACTGCTTTAACCATATCCCATATTGTAAGTAATGCAAGGCTACAACCAGTAATTGCTTCCATTTCAACACCAGTTTGTCCTTTTGAATTTACACTTACTATTGATTTAATGTATTTTTCTTTAATTTCAAAGTTTACTTCAATACCTGTAATATGTAGTGGGTGGCATAATGGAATCATTTGTGAAGTATTTTTAACTCCTTGTATACCTGCTATTTGTGCTGTTGTTAATACATTTCCTTTTTTAATTTCAGAATTTTCTATTTTTTCAATTGTTTCTTTTTTAAGGTATATTTTTCCACTTGCTGTTGCATTTCTTATCTGTTCTGGTTTTGAACCAACTTCTACCATATGTACTCCATTTTCTGTTAGATGTGTAAAATCGCTACTCATATTACTTACCTCTTATTAATTAAATTAATTATATATTTTCTTTATTTATTATTAAATAATTTTTATTTCTATTTTAAAATAAGTTTATTTATAATAATTAATAATGTTAATTAATATATTAAATATTTAAAATTGTTTAAAATAATTTTTTTAGAATAATTCTATTTTTTAACTAATATTATTCTAATTTTTTATCATATATTATTTTATTTTAAATTTAATCATTTATTATTTTTTATTGTATCTATTTGCTTATTTTTTTATTATTTTTTCTAAAGGTTTATATATTGTATTTATCATAATTAATAATGTTAAATATGATTTTTTTTAATGTTTTTTATTAAATATTTGAATTGTATTTTTTTATGAAATATGATTTTTTTTAATGTTTTTTATTAAATATTTGAATTGTATTTTTTTATGAAATATGATTTTTTTTAATGTTTTTTTATTAAAATTAGATTATATTTATAAAATTTTTAAAAATTAGGTGATTTTTTGAAAAAATTAGATGATGTTGTCGTATCAAGGGCAATTATACAAGAATATATGAATGACTTTTTAGATTACACTGATATGGATGTAGCTATTGGTGGTGGAGGTCCATCTGGTGTAGTCGCAGGATATTATCTTGCAAAAGCAGGATATAAGGTTGCATTATTTGAACGTAAACTCAGTATCGGTGGCGGTATGTGGGGTGGAGGAATGATGTTCAATAAAGTTGTTGTTCAGGAGGAAGGTAAAAGAATCCTTGATGAATTTGGAATCAATTCTAAAAAATTCCAAGACAATTATTATACTGTTGATTCAATTGAATGTACTTCTACTTTATGTTCTAAAGCTACTCAGGCAGGACTCAAAATCTTTAATTTGATGAGTATTGAAGATTTGATGATAAGAGAAGAAGGAGTAAGGGGGGTAGTATTAAATTGGAGTTCAGTTGAAATGGCAGGTTTACATATAGATCCATTAACTGTTAGAGCAAAGGCAGTAATTGATGCAACAGGTCACCCAACAGAAGTCACTAAAATTATTGAGAATAAATTAGGTGAAAAATTAAACACAAAAACAGGTAAAATTATGGGTGAAAAATCTATGTGGGCAGACCGTGCTGAAGGTAAAATCCTTGATAATGTAACTGAAGTATATCCTGGATTATATGTAACTGGTATGGCTGCTAATGCTGTTCATGGTTCCCAACGTATGGGGCCAATATTTGGTGGAATGTTATTGTCTGGTGAAGATGTTGCTAAAAAGGTAATAAAAGACTTGGAAAACAGATAATCTCTTAAAAAATATATTATATTTTTATATAATATATTTATTATCTTCCTATATTATTAAATCTATTTTTAGTCTAAATATTGGTTTTATTGAACTTTTCAGAATAAATTTATTCTAATTTAATGAATATGTTTATAAAAAAATAAATCCCCAAACCCTACTTTTAAAATACAAAACCAATAAAAAAAAACAATTTTTATAAAAATAAATAATATTTTATATCTCTTTTACCTATCATTATATAAGTAAAACATTTTTTTTATTTGGGTAGGTGAATAAAAATGATACGTGGACCTGATTTTAATGGTGATGGAAGGTTTGATGCTGAAGATGTAATGATTTATGATATTGTTACTGATGATTATGATCGTGATGAGGCAGAAAGAAGAGCAAAAATAGAAGAGGAAAAACCGAGTTATGATGTACCTAAGAAAGATGATAAAATAACTTCTGCTCAAGAGATAGGTACTGCAATAGGTACTGTTATAAGTGTTATTATAGCTTCTGTATTTCTTGGTTTTTTATTAATTATTCTTTATCTGGTTATTTCATTTTTAGTTAATGCTTTATGGTAATTATTTTAAAGCATGTTTAGGGTAGTATACAATATTTAATATATTATATGGAAGATTCGATTGATTTATATTTCATTGGATAAATCTCTAAAATAGTATTTTTAAATAAATACACTTTAACTTATTGGAATAAATATCTAGTGATTTAATTACTTAAATTGGATATATAACCTAATTAATATGATTTATACTATTTTAATTCATCATATGGAATTTCTACTTTTGAAAAGTCAGATGCTCTGGAACGAGCATTTGATTTAAATTTATTTAACAAATTATCATCTGAGAATGCTTTATCAATGCCATCTTTAATTGAATTAATGTCTTCTGGATTTATAAGTAATCCAACATCATCAGTAATTATTTCTTTTATTCCCCCAACATTGCTTCCAATCACGCCACAATTAGATGCAAGTGCTTCAATGAGTACAAGTCCAAAACTTTCTGTATGTGATGGTAGGACTAATATATCACAGCTAGGTAAAATATTTTCAACATCTCTTCTTGCACCAGTAAAGTATACATTATTAATATTTTCTGCTAATTTTTTAAGATGGTCTTTTTCTGGCCCATCACCAACAATTACTAAATTATAATTTGTTTTAGCTATTTTTTTGGCTTCAATAAGACTATTCACATTTTTACGTGGTATTAGGTTACCTACAAAAACAAGTATCGGGTAATCATTATTAAGATTGTATTTTTCTCTGAGTTCTAATCTAAAGTCATAATTGTTGTCTGGTTTAAATCTATTTATATCTACTGAATTTTGATATAGTCTTAATTTTTCTTTTAACCCTGTAACATCTATTTTCAACATATTGTCATATAATGAGTGACTAACTGCAAGCACTATATCTGCTTTTTTAAGCACTTTTTTTATTATGTGGTGTGTATATTGTTTTTTATTGTATAATTCAAATATGTCAGATCCATGGGCTGTTACATATGTTTTTATATTTAGTCTTTCTCCCACTTCTGCAGCTACAAGCCCTGCTGGTACAAGGTAATGGCCATGTATTATGTCAATGTTTTCTTTTTTGCATAGTTTAATTAATTCTTTTTTAGCATTAAAGTAAAATCCAAGTCCTCTTAATCCGGGGATATTTATTCCTTTTGTTCCAATTACATGAATTCCATCAATATCTTTAATATCTTTATGAGGGTATGTAATTACATATACAGTATGTCCTCTTTTTACAAGTTCATGTGCAAGTAAATTAATATGAACGCCTACCCCTCCAATATGTGGTGGGAATTGACCTACCATTGCTATTTTCATTACATCACCTTTTAATTTAATTGATTTTATTTTATGGTTATAATATTATTCATCTTAAATATTTTTTTATAAATGGGATTTTTTTAAATTTTATCAATAATAAATATTTAGTTTATATGTATTACTTGTTATTTTTTAAGTAAGTCCTTTGTATAGTTTGAATTTAATATATTTCCTTCCATATCTACTATAATAACATTTAAATCTATGTCAAATCTGTCCTTTACTCTTTCCCTTATTGAATCTGCAATGCTATTTAAAACAATCACGTCCAAATTTTTTTTCTTTAAAATTTCAATAATTTCTTCGGTAGTTT
This sequence comes from Methanobrevibacter wolinii SH, assembly GCF_000621965.1. Taxonomy (NCBI): domain Archaea; kingdom Methanobacteriati; phylum Methanobacteriota; class Methanobacteria; order Methanobacteriales; family Methanobacteriaceae; genus Methanobrevibacter; species Methanobrevibacter wolinii. The sequence goes on along the minus strand of NZ_JHWX01000007.1, from coordinate 65,883 downwards.
TGCATGAATAAACTTCTTTAATTGTTTTAGTATCAGCTCCACATATTCCAGTATGTGCAGCAAATATCTCACGTCTACCGTCTGCAATTGAATGTTTTGTATTAAATATTCCTCCTGCAAGTTTTACAAGTTTTCCAATATGTCCTAATAAGATAGCCTTTTTAACACCTCTTTTTTCGGCTTCTTCAAGGACAAATCCTACAAAATTAGTCATTTGAATTATTTGGTCAGGATTTATATTAAGAATTTTTTTTGCAATTTTTTCTCCAATATTTCCAGGAACAAAAATTAAATCTTTATATCCCTCTCCAATTGCAATATTAAGAGGTATGAGAAGTGAATCTTTATATGCTTTAGTACTCATTGAACGAGCTATTCCTGTTGTACCAAGTATGGATATACCGCCTAGAATACCTATACGTGGATTCATAGTTCTTTTTGCTAATTTTTCTCCTTCAGGAATATAAATTGTAACTATAGCTATTTTATCTTTCGGAACAAGATTCTTTAGGTTTTCCTTAATCATTTTACGTGGAACTGGGTTTATTGCATATTCTCCGATAGGTATTTGAAGACCTTTTTTAGTGACTTTACCTATTCCACAACCTGCTTTAATTATAACTTTATCTTCTTTAGAAATAAGTGGACTACTATAATCAATACTTGCTGAATCCTTACTTAAAATTTCTACTTCTGTAATAATTTCAACATTAACAGTTACATCAGGATCATCATAAGGATATTTATGTGCTGAGGCTTTTGCTTTATTGTTTTTTATTTTTTGGCATGAATCTAAAAATATGTCTAATTTTTCTTGTGGGGTTTTAATTTGAACTATGGATATTTCTTCATTATTTATAATTGTTTTTAAACTAGCAAGTGCGCATGCAGTAGCTATACTTCCAGTGGTTGGTCCAAATTTATATCCTTTTTTAGATGTATTATCTTTCATAGATTTTAATTTGTATTTTAAATTAATAAAAATTAACTTTTAGTATATATTCAAAAAAATATTTTCTTCAAGTTTTATAAGTATTAAAATTAGTGAGTTTGGTTTTTATTTTAGTTAGTTTTCCATAGTAATTTGCTACGTCTATTTAAAATTAGTTTTTATTTTAGTTAGTTTTCCATAGTAATTTAGTATTTTATTTTATATTTTTGATTGAAAGTTTGATATTAAAATGAGCTTATTTTTAAAAGTTTTAAAAAAAGAAAAAAATATTGGTAGTTTATTTTAAACTATCTTTTAATTCGGATAAACTTGGAGCACCTACAAATGAAACTTTGTTATCAATTACAATGGTAGGTACAGCCATAATTCCATATTCTATAGCTTTGTCCCGATTTTCAGCATCTTCAACATTACAGATTTTAACATCTAAATCAGGGATTTCATCTTTTGCTTCTTTTACAACTTGTATTGCTCCAGGGCAATGAGGACAAGTTGATGATACAAATACTTCTACTTTAGTCATTTTAATCAACTCATATTTTTTATGTTTACTTAAAGTAAACATTTTTTTTCAATTGTATAAAGATATTTTTATTTAGTATATAAAGTTTATGGTTTACATTTAAGATTAAAACAATTTTTTATTTTATTAAATTAGCCCAATCATATGTATACTATATTTTTTGCTTTTATTTTTATGTTTTCTAATTTTTTAACTTAATTAAAAAGTTATATTTTTTTATAGATTAAATAAAAATTTTATATTAAATATTGGTTTGTTCATGTTTTTACTAACGAAATTTTTATTGAGAATTTACTAATAAAGTTTTAAAATTTATATTTGGAAGTTTATTATAATTTCCAATTCCTAAAATAATATTCTGATTAGTATTCATTGTTTTAACTTCATAGTTTGAAGATAGGTTTCCCATTTTTCTTCCATATTCTATTGCATCTTTTTTACTACCAATTTTATCTACAAGTTTTTTATCTTTCGCTTCTGAACCATCATATATTTCTCCATTTGAAATATTGTCGATATATGATTTTGAAAGTTTCCTATTTTTAGCTATTTCTATTTTAAAGTTATCTGCGTCATGGTCTACAATTTTTTGAAGCATTTTGGTTTCATTTGGACTTAAATTTCTATAGTCTGCACCTATGTCTTTATATTCTCCACTTTTAATAGAATATGTATTTATTCCAGTGTTATTGTAGTATTTTGATAAATCAGTTAATGTTATAATTGCACCAATATTACCAATCATTGAGGAATTTGTTGTAATAATCTTATCACAAGCACTAGCAACAAGATATGCTCCAGACGTTCCGCTTTCACCAATCCATGCAACTGTAGGTTTTGATGTATTTTTAACCATTTCCATCATTTCATTACTTGCAACAGTACTTCCTCCAGGTGAATTAATATCTAGAACAATTGCACCTACTGATGGATCATTATCTGCTTCAGTAATTGCCTTTTGAAATTCATCAGGAGTAATTACTTGATTAGTACCATTGTTTCCATAGGATATTTCACCATAAATGGGAATGACTGCAACACTTGTACTACCAAATAATCCAGTAGAACCAATTACTGAAAATAGTATTATTATAATAAAAATAATAAGAAATCCACCAAGAATTCCATACCCAAAATATTTTGCTTTATCATCCATTTTTATCCTCACTAGATTAAAACCTTAATTTTGCAATTCGAATTTTTTAAATTATTGAATTTACTTATATTTCTAATTTTCAATTTAAAAACTATAGAATACTTTAATTTTTAAGATTATTTTTTCAGTTTAAGTTTTAATAATATTTATTAAATCATTTTTAGTAGAATGAATTTTGATTTAATATTAAAATTTTTATTTTATAAATTATTTAATTTAAAAAATTATTAAGTTAATTTATTAAGTATTGGATTTAATCTTATTTTAAAATAAGACTAATTAATTATATATAATTATTTTAATAAATTTTACTTTAATTATAAATTTTTTATTTAAAATTTTTTTAATATTTAGGTGATTAATTGAAAAAAATAGTTAAATCTTTAGGTTCAGCTACAATTATAAATGCAATAGCTTCTGGTTATGGTTCTGCATTTGGTATTGATTTGAATATAGAATGTGAGGTTAAAACAAATAATAAGGATAAAATTCTTGCTAATTCCGATATTGGTGTAGATACAAAACTTATGGAAATGTGTGTGAAATCAGTTTTAAATCATTATGGTGTTGATTGTGGAGTTGATGTTAAGACCAAAACCAATCTTCCACTTGCATCTGGTTTATCAAGTAGCAGCGCTCTTTCAAACGGTGTTGTTAAAGCTACTTCTCTTCTTATTGCCTATGAGTTTGGTTTGGAACCTTTAAGTGATATGGAGATTCTTAATATTGCGATTGATACTTCTTTAGATGCAAAAGTTACAATTACTGGTTCATTTGATGATGCTTCAGCATCTTATTTTGGTGGTGTTGTAGTTACAGATAATTATAATAGAAAATTATTAGTTAAGGAGCCTATGGAAGAGAATTCTGTTTTAATTTTCTTAGTTGATAGGGAATCTTCAACTTATAACAGTGATCGTTCAAGAATGCAACTTATTGCACCTATGGTTGATCTTGCATTTGAACAAGCAAAGAATAAAAACTATTATCTTGCACTTAATTTAAATGGTTTACTATATAGTAATGCACTTGGATATGATCCAAATATTGAATTGGATGCTTTATCTGCAGGCGCATTGGCTTCTGGTTTATCTGGTACTGGTTCAGCTATTTCTGCTATCGTCACTGATAAATCAATAGACAAAGTAAAAGATGCTTGGTCTAGTTATGAAGGTCAAATTATTGAGACTAAAGTTAATAATGAAGGTAGTATTGAATTGTAATTTATTAAATAAAAATTTCTTTTTTAAATTTCAGGTTTTTACTAAATTCTTAAAATTTAGATTTATTTCTATTTAAATAATGTTTTTATTGAAATATTTGGAATTCATGTTAGATTTTATTTTGATTTAAAATTAAGTAGATTTTAAAAATCATATTTTTTAATTAGACAGGTTTTCAACGTTATTATTTAAAATTAAAGTTTAATCAATTTAAATCTTTAATAAAATAAATTAAATAAACTTATTGTTATTTAAAAATAATTATTTTAAGAAATTTTAAAACTTATTATTAATGAAATATAAACTACATAATTGTTTATTTAATTAAGGTTTAATTGGTTTAATAATTTTTTAGAAATCTTAACTAAATCTTAAATTAATTAAATATTCAATATATTTAAATATTATAAAGATTAAAAATTCTATTATTATAATTATTACAAATTTTGGAGATTTTTTTTCATGATAAATTCTGATGTTAGTGAGTTGTTTAATAGTGAAGATGAAGCTAAACAAGTCCTTGAAAATTCTAGAAAAAAGATTGATGAACTTGATAATGATTTAATTAATGTTATTTATGAACGTACTTCTCTTGCAGAAGATATCGTTAAAGCTAAAACTTACTTAGGTATGGATATTTACGATGCAAATCGTGAAAAAAATGTTCATGAGAAAGCTAAAAGGTTAGCAAATGAAAAAAATATTGATAAAGATATTTTAGATCAAATCATGACTATGTTGGCTATTTTAAGTAAACGTGAACAAAAACATATCTTAGATAATTTAGAATAATATATTTTATTTTTTTAAAAATTATGGAGGCATGATTATGGGAAATATAAGAACTACTTTTGTAAAACGTATATCTAAAGAACTTATTGAAACCCACAACGATTTTACTACTGACTTTGAAACTAATAAAAAATTAGTATCTGAATATTCTACTGTTAGTACAAAACATTTAAGAAATAAAATCGCTGGATACATTACTAGATTAATTAAATTACAAGAAGCTCAAGCTTAAGTATTTTAATTTTATCTATTTTTTTACTATTTTTATTATTTTCGCTGAATTTTATAATTATCTAATTTTACTTTTATATCTATAAACAAAAAGGTTCATTTTTCATGTTTTTAGGTGTTAGCTTGTATTTTTTATTTTTTTTAGTTTTGTTAAATTGTTTAATTGATAGATTCTATTTCAAATTCGAAATGATGTATTCTTTCATTTATGATGAGTTTTAATTGTTTAATTCTTGGCTTCTATTTTTAATTTTAAAATAAATGTTTTTAAAAATCTTAGATTTTTAGTTATTATAATTTAAACAAGGCCTATTTTTGATTAAAAAATTTTTTATATTTTTATTTTAGATTTTTTATTCTTATTTTATAAAATACTCTAAAAATTTATTAATATGTTTTGTTAATAATTATTAATGTATACAATTTAAAAAATCTAAGTTTAATATAATTTTTTTAATTAATAATTAATTTTTGTTTATATTTAGTTTAGAATTTTTAATTTTAGGTTGTGAATTTTAATGGAATTGATAGTAGCAAAATTCGGAGGAACTTCGGTAGGAAATGGGGCTAGAATTAAGAAAGCTGCCCAATCTGTTGTTAATGAATTTATGAAAGGTAATCAAGTAGTTGTAGTAGTATCTGCTATTAATAAGACTACTGATGATTTAATTGAAGTTGCAGATGGTGCTATCGGTGATAAAATTTCACCTCAACAAATGGCTCAAATTTTGTCTATGGGTGAAATGACTAGCACTCGTGTATTTGCATCTACAATAGAATCATTAGGTGTAAAGAGTACTTTTGTAGATCCATATAGTGATGAATGGCCTATTATAACTGATAATAGTCCTTTAGAAGCTAAAATTAATTTTAAAGCTTCTGAATTCCAATCTAAGAAAATTAGGGAACTTTTAGATCAAGGAGTTATTCCTGTTGTTTGTGGTTTCTTAGGAAGAGGTCCTAATAATGAAATTACTACTATTGGTAGAGGTGGAAGTGATGTTACAGCTTTCTTCTTAGGACATGCTCTTAAAGCTAGTGAAGTTGTAATTGTTACTGATGTAGATGGTGTAATGAGTACAGATCCTAGGAAAATTGCAGAAGCTGAAAAATTAGATAAAATATCAGTTGAAGAAATGAGGGATATTGCTGTTCATGGAGCACAAGTTTTACATCCAAATGCATTAAAATTTAAAGATCCTATGATTAAAGCTAAAATTATTAGTTTTGAAAAAGGTGATTTATCTGATAAAGGTACTGAAATTATCGGCCCTTTTGAGGATAATTTATTAAAATCTGCAGTATTATATCCTGAAGAATTATCTATTATCGCTGTTGTTGGGGAACATATGATAGAATCTAAAGGATTGCTTGCTCAACTTACAAATATTCTTGCAGAAAATGATATTAATATCTATGGCATATCTGCTGGGGAAAATTCTATAACTGTATTTGTAACTAAAAAAGATTCTGATAGGGCTTATCATTTATTACATAGGTTGGTTGTTAATACTGATATTCTTAGTTCACTTTCAATTGGTAAAGATATTGCTATGATTACTGTAGTAAGTCCTGAATTTACTGTTGAGACTCCAGGAGTTATTTCAGATATTATTAGGCCTTTACGTAAAAATAATATTAATATTGTAGAAATTTCATCTTCACAGACGGCAATTATTATATTTGTTGAATGGAAAAATGGTAAAAAAGCACTTGAGCTTATTAAGGAGGTTTTAAATTGAGTTTTGAAGGAACTGCTGTTGCAATGTTAACTCCTTTTACATCTGATAATCAAATTGATGAAGAAGGATTTAGAGAAAATATTGATTTTTTAATTGAAAAAGGTGTTGATGGTTTACTTGTTGCTGGAACTACTGGTGAATCTGCGACTCTTACACATGAAGAACATAGAAAATTAGTTGAAATTTTAATTGATGAAGCAAATGGTAAAGTTGCTACTATTGCTGGTGCAGGTAGTAATTCTACTGATGAAGCATTAGGTTTAACAAAATTTTCAGAAGATGCTGGTGCAGATTTTGTACTTGTTATTACTCCATATTACAATAAACCACAACAACATGGTCTTGTGGAACATTATAAATATATTAATGATAATTCCGATATTCCTATAATTGCTTATAATGTTCCTTCACGTACAGGTATTGATATGGCTTCTGAAACAATATGTGAAATTGCTAAATTAGATAATGTTACTGATATAAAAGAAGCTAATCCTAGTCTTGATAAAACTAATAAAACATTTTCTTTACTTAGAGAAAATGGTCTTCAAGAGGATATTACTATTTTGTCTGGTAATGATGGTCTTACTCTTCCTTTAATGTCAATTGGTGCTAAAGGTGTAGTAAGTGCTTCAGCTAATGTTGATCCTGTAAGGATGGTTAAAATGGTTGATTCTATTTTAGATGGTGATTTTGAAACTGCTAAAGATCTTCATTATCAAATGTTACCTTTAATTGATGCATTGTTTATTGAAACAAGTCCAGCACCAGTTAAAGCAGCATATAAAATGATGAATAAACCTGCAGGACCTTTAAGATTACCTCTTGCACCTATTAAAGAGGATTCAAGAAAAGTTTTACATGATGTTCTTAAAAAAGAGGGATTTATTTAAATAGACTCATCTTATACTTTTTATTTTTTATATATTTTTCATTTATTTTTATTAAACTTAGATTACAAAGGAGATTATTAAACATGATTAAAGTTGCTGTTACTGGAGCTGCTGGTAGAATGGGTTCTGGTATTGTTAGAAAAATTACTGAACAAGATGATATGGAAGTAGTTGCTGCTATTGAAATTCCAAATACTCCACTTGAAGGTAAAGATATTGGTATTCAAGCAGGTATTGATGAATTGGGCGTTCCTATTACTGGTTCTGAAAATCTTGAAAAAACCTTAAAAGAAACTCAACCTGATGTTTTAGTGGATTTTACTATTGCTAATGCTGCAGCACAAACAATTCAAACTGCTACTAAATGTGGGGTAAATATTGTTGTTGGAACTACTGGTTTTAGTCAAGAACAAGTGGAGGCAAATGCTAAAGCTGTTAAAGATAATAATGTTAAAGCAGTTATTACTTCTAATTTTTCTATTGGAGTAAATGTATTTTTACAACTTCTTAAAGATTTAACTCCAATTTTAAGTGATTATGATATTGAAATTATTGAAGCTCACCATAATCAAAAAGAAGATGCTCCTTCTGGAACTGCTGTAACTGCTCTTGAAAACATTGCCGAAGCATTAGGTAGAGATTCTAAAGAAGTAGCAGTGTATGGAAGAGAAGGACATGTTGGCAAACGAACTAAACAAGAAATAGGAGTACATTCTATTCGTGGTGGAGATATAGTTGGAGATCATACTGTACTTTATGTCGGTGACGGTGAAAGATTAGAAATTAAACATATGGCACATAAAAGAGCAGTTTTCATCTCTGGTGTAATTCGTGCTATTAGATATATACCTAATGCTGAAAAAGGTAAAGTATCTGGTATGGCGGATGTTTTAGGATTTAATTAGATAATCTTTAATTTAATTTATATTTTTTGAGTTGATTAAATGGTAAATGTAGGTATTCTTGGTGCTACTGGTATGGTAGGACAAAGGTTTATCCAACTTTTAGATAAACATCCTGATTTTGAAATTACAGCACTTGCTGCTTCTTCAAGATCTGCAGGTAAAACTTATGAGGATGCAACAACTTGGTATTTAGATGAATCTATGCCAGAATCAGTTAAAGATATTGTAGTAAGTGAGACTACTCCTGAAGCAATGTCTAATGATGTAGAAATTTTATTTTCATCACTTCCAACTGATTTTGCTGCTAAAGTTGAACCTCAATTTGCACAAGATTATATTGTAGCATCTAATGCTAGTGCAATGCGTATGGTTCCAGATGTACCTCTTGTTATTCCTGAAGTTAATCCTGAAGCTTTAGATTTAATTGAAGTGCAACAAAAAAATAGGGGTTGGAATGGTTTTATTGTAACTAATCCTAATTGTTCAACAATTGCATTAACTTTAACTTTAAAACCAATATATGATGCATATAAAATTAATAAAGTATATGTTTCTACTATGCAAGCAATATCTGGTGCAGGTTATAATGGTGTTCCTTCAATGGCAATAGTTGATAATGTTATTCCATATATTGGTAATGAAGAAGAAAAAATGGAAACTGAAACATTAAAACTTTTAGGAAACTTTGATGGAAAAGAAATTAAAGATGCTGACTTTAGTTTATCTGCTTCTTGTCATAGGGTTGGTGTTGTAGATGGACATACTGAAGCAGTATTTGTTGAACTTGATAAAGAAGAACCTATTGATGAAATTAAACAAACAATGTCTAATTTCAAAGGATTACCTCAAGAATTAGGATTATATTCTGCACCTAAAAATCCAGTTATTGTTAAAGAAGAATCTGACCGTCCTCAACCTAGATTAGATAGAGGAGCAGATAATGGTATGGCGGTTACTGTTGGTCGTGTTAGAAAAGATAATGCTATGGATAATAGTTTTAAATATGTTCTTGTAGGCCATAATACTATTCGTGGTGCAGCAGGTGCTTCAGTATTAAATGCTGAGCTTATTAATGAAAAATTCCTTTGAATTTATTCATTTATTTTTTTCTTTTTTTCTTAAATTTTTTTAAATCACTTATTCTTTATTAGTTTTTCTTAATTTTTTGTAATTAACTTTAAATATAATTAAAATAAATAATAATAATAGTTAATTCTATAAAAGTGTCTTATGTATTTATTAAAATATTATTTTAAAATTTTAGTTTATAATTTTTGAACAAATTTTAAAATTAATGTTAATTTTACTATATTAGAACTTTTATTATCTATTGGTTTTTTAAATTTTTATTAAAATTTAAAATTTATTTAATTAAGGTTTTTTGGGTATTAAAATGGCTTTTACGAATGATGAAACTGAAACATTACAAGCATTAGTTAGATCTTGTTTATTAGAGATAAATAGATTAAAAACAGATTTAGCTGCTTCTGAAAAAGAACGATTTGACTTAGAAAGTGAAAAAGTTCAGATTGCACATGATGAAACTATCAATGAATTAAATGCACAATTATCTAAAAAAGATAATGATTTTGCTATTTATAGAAATGATGTTCAAGATAAAATTGATGATTTGAAATCTGAATTATTTGAAAAAACTGAGGAATTAAATGTTAAAAATAAGATTATCATGGATAATGAGAATCTTATTAGTAATCAGGATGAAAAAATTCGTAAATTAAGCGATTTTGATGCTAATATTAAATCAGTTAGAACTGCTATTGAGGATGATATTTCTTCAATTAAATCTTCTCTTGAAGAGGTTTTAAATGGTTTTAGAGAAGGTGAAGAATTAACTGATGAAGAAATTAAAGAAAAATCTGATATTATAAACCAAAAAGATTCTGAAATTAAATCATTATCTAAAAATATTGAAGAATATAAAATTCAAGTTTTAAACCTCCAAAACCAATTAGATTCAAAAGATAATTTCATTGAATTAAAAGATGAATTATCAATTACTAAACATAAATTAGAAGAAAAAGAAATTGAATTAAACAATTATAAAGAAGATTCAATCCCAAAAACCACTTATGATGAATTAGTTAAAAAAGTCAATGACCTTAATAATTTAATAAAATCTAAAGATGAGATTATTGTAAGTTTAAAAGAATCGAATAGTAAAGTTCAAAATATCCAAAATGAATTAGATCATACTAAAGAATTACTTGAATCTAAAAATCATGAATTAGAAACGGTAAATAATAATATGGTTTCTTCTGAAGAGTATATGAATTTAAAATCTGAAGTTAATTCATTAAACACAATTTTAAATTCTAAAGAAACTGAACTTCAATCTTTAAAAGAGAATTCTATTTCAAAAAATGAATATAATTCTTTACAAGAGAAATATGATGAATTAGAAAATGATTATGTTCCTAAATCATCTTATGAAGAATTAGGTAATGAGTTACAACTTATTCGTGATGGTACTGTTGATAAAGATAAATATGAAAAAATATTAAAAGATTTTGAAAATTATAAAAAATTAGCAATACCTCATGAAAAATATGAGAATCTTCAAAATGAGTTATATCATTTAAAAGAATCTTCTGTTTCTAAAGAAGATTATACAAATATTGAAATTGAATTATCTAATATTAAAAATTTATCTTCTGAAAAAATTAAAAATTTAAAAGATGAATTAGATAATATTAAATCAAATTCAGTTTCTAAAGAAGAATATGATAGACTTAAACTAGAACTTGATTCTACTAAAGAAAGAGTTTTAAATAAAGATAATGAAATTGCATCTGTTAAAAATAATACAATTAATAAGGATGATTTTAACAAAGTTCAAAATGAACTCAATCAAGTTAAAAGAGTATTATCTGAAAGAAACAGTACAATTGAAAAACTAAATAAAAATACTGTAAATAAATCTGAGTATGATAAATTAGTGAAAGAAAATTCTCTTAAAGATCAAAAAATTGATCGTCTTGAAAAAATTAAAGATTTATTTACTGAACTTGAAGCTAAAAATAATGCTGATAGTAAAGATGTTGAAAAACTTCAAAATAAAGTTAAAGATATTGAATCAGGTAATGACGAAGATTTAATTAAAGAAAATGAGGTTCTTAAAGAGGAAATTCAATCTAAAGATAATGATATTGAAAGACTTAAAGAAATTGAAACTTTATATCATAAGTTAATTATTCCTCCTAAAAATGATTTAACTTCTTTCCAATCACAAGTATTTAATTTAATACCTGATGAACCATCTACTGCTGAAGAGATTCATAAATATATTAAAAGAGTAGCTTTTGATAAAATTTCACTTAAAAGTATTGAAAATATATTGAAAAAATTAATTAGAAAAGGATATATGGAATCTCATGAAGATGGTGATAAATTAGTATATACTAAAATAGCAGAGGATATTACTACTGATGAATCTTAGGGATATTCCTTATTTTTATTTTTTTATAATTTTTTCAATTATTTTTAAAAAATCTGTTTTTTGTTAATTTAAGTTTTTTTGTGGTTTTTTTTATTTTTTCTAGGTTTTTTCTATTTTTTTATTCAGGTTCTGTTTAAAAATATTTTATTTAAAATTTTATTTTTTAAATTCTTTTTATTTTTTAAATTGAAATGATTCACATCTTAAATTTAAATAACTTTAATGAATTATTTTTTTATTTTATTTAAGTTTTTTTTATAGGGATTATTTTAAATATTTTTTTAATATTGGATTTTATATTTCATCTTTGAATTGTTTTTTATTAATTTTTAGTTTGTATAGGGATAATGTTTTTAATTTTTAATTTTTATTTTATCTATTAATTTTTTTATAGTTTATATTAATAATTATTATTATTTTACTTATACTTTTAATTAAATTAATTAATTTATTATTTTTTAGTATCATGGATAATGTACTGTATATGCTTATATCTTTTTTCAATATTTTTTAAAATTTTATTCTTGGATGCATGTTTAAAATGTATTTATTTTTAGTTTTAATTTTCTCTTATTTTTTTTTTGAAAATTCGTTCATTTGGTTTTTAGTTTTAGAATAAACTTCTTTTGATTTTAAAACAAGATTTTAGGTTATGAATTTTAATTTTTTTAATAAATATTTGATCTTAATTGGGAATTTATCATAAAATTTTATAGTTATTTAATTCCAATAATAATATTTTAATTAAATTCAGTTATTATTAAAATTGTGGAATATTAAATATTTTTTAAAATTATTTGTAGAATTAGTTAAAAGGAGTTTCAATTAATATAATTTTTTTTTAAAAATAGTTTTAATTATAAATAGTTATTAATTTAAGATATTATCTTAAATTTAATATTCTATTATAAAATTTATTAAAAAGAATAAATAACTTTACGTTGTTTATTGAAAAATTACATTTTTTCTTAAAATAATAATAAGTAATTTCATAAATTTTAATTAGTTAAGTCATAATAAATCTAAATTATGTGAAATGCGCCTAACATTGATTGAATACCTAAAATAAATATTGCTAAACCACCAATAAATTCAATTGCATCTGCATGTTTAATAGCAGCAGCAGTACCATAGGTTCCAATGAGTAACCATATAATTACAAAAATTAAACTTAATCCACCTAAAATAATTGGATTAACTCCTGCAGTAACTCCTTGAGAAGCTAGTACTAAGTTTTCAATGTTTCCAAAGATTATTAAACCTAAAAATGGGGTAATTTCTTTCATTGACATTCTTAACACTCCTATTCTTTTTTATCTCCAATTACATGTGTTGCTTGAAGCATAGATTGTAAACCTAAAATGAAGATTGCTAAACCACCTATGAAATCAATTGCATCTGCATATTTAATAGCAGCAGCAGTAGCAAGAGTACCTATTAATAACCATATAATAACTGCGATTATACTTATTATACTAAGTTTTTTAACATTTGCACCAGCAACTACACCTTGAGATGCTAGAATTAAGTTTTCAATGTTTCCAAAGATTAATAATCCGAGGAATGGTATATATGCACTTAAATCAAACATTTTTACTCATCATCCTATATATTATAATTATTTTTAGATAAAAATAATATTATTAATATATTCTTATTATTTTTGTATTACTCTAAATTCTAGAGTAAATAATATTAAAAAGGAATTGAACCTTTTATAAATCACCAGATTAATATTTATTCCATTTTATTCTTTAATTTAATCTTTAAAAGATTAATAATCATATAATGATATAACTAAAAAGTAAATAAATATTTTATATTTACAACTAAAATATATAATTTTATTATATTTAAATGTTGTTGTAAAATAAGGTATATTGTTTATAATCTTAATTTAATTTTATTTTAAAAAATTAATAAGCTTTAATTGTTTTATTACTATGTTTATGGACTATGTTTTTTATTTTTAAAATTTTAAAGGATTTAAGAAATTTAAATTTAATATTAATCTTTTTTATTTATTTTAACATAATCTATACATTTTCATATACTTTTGAATATTTTGTTAAACAAATCTATTTTATTATTTATATATTTTTTCATTTGATTTTCCTATAAAAAATAGAAAAGTTTATATATTAGTAAATATAATATTATAATGTTGTATGAAATCATACAATTGATTATGCGGTGTTAGTCCAGCCTGGTTTAAGACTCTAGCCTGCCACGTTAGAGACCCGGGTTCAAATCCCGGACGCCGCATTGCATCCGTGGTATAGTCTGGTTATTACTTTGGCCTTCCAAGCCAAAAACCCGGGTTCGAATCCCGGCGGTTGCATATCTTTTTATCTATTTATTTATTTTTTATTTTTTCTTGTTTTATACGTTTTTTGTTTTTTATTTGTTTTTAGATTTTTTGAGTTTTCTAGATTTTTACATATGGTCTTTTTTTTAGAAATGAGGTATTTTAGATTATTAATTTTTAATAAATAATTTTGCATTGATCTAAGATCGTATATTTAAAATTAGTTTTTTTTAATTAAAGTTTAGAATTAGTCTTTTGTAAAAATAGTAAAAAATGTTTTAAAAATATGCAATTATTATTGCATATTTGTTTTTTTCTCTGGAAGTATAGTAACAATTATTGGACATACTATAAGTACAATTGCTAATAATCCTTCAACTAGTGCGGATATGAAATTATTACTTGTAATTAATCCATATACTCCATCTGCCCATAGACATATGAATATTAATGGGATTAAATATTTAATGAGGTATGTCCACCATATACCTAAATTATATTTTGAATAGTTTTTATTTATGATAGCTAATATTTTATTAGTATTATATAACCATCCAAAGGTTAAACATTCAAGTATTATTCCAAATAACACTGCAAATTCGTTAAGGAATGAATCAGTTATTGTTAATAAATAACTTCCTGTTCTAGTTGCATATATTATAGATATTGCAAATCCTATAATACAAAGGATAGTTACTATTTTTTCTCTTTTTATACCAAATTTATTGCTTATACCATATGAAATTGGTTCAAGTAATGATATTGTTGTTGTAATTCCAGCAAAGAATACACATAAAAAGAATATCGGTCCTAAGATATATGCAAAGTTTCCCATTACATTGAATATTGTTGGAAGTGCTACAAATATAAGTCCTGACCCTTGTGTTACTAAGTTGTTAAGTGCTTGTCCTTGGTTTAGTGACATGAATCCAAGGATTGAGAATATTCCTATCGCCGCAAAGAGTTCAAATCCACAGTTTGCAATGGTTACTATTATACCATTTTTAATGAGGTTTGTATCTTCTGGAAGATAACTTGTATATGTTGATGCAACTCCCCATCCTAAACTTAACGAGAATAGAATTTGTCCTGCAGCTGCAAGCCAGATTTTTGGGTTTGTTAATGCACTCCAGTTTGGAGTAAATAATGCACTGTATCCAATGCTTGCACCAGGTAAGCTGAGTCCATAAAATACTACAATTGCCATCATTATTATTAATGAGGGAATTAGTATCTGACTGTATTTTCCAATACCATTGTTAAGGTTTTGATGTGAAATATACCATATTATAAACCAAATTACTACTAGACTTATTGCTATTGGCCAGACAATGCTTGTAATTCCTGCTAGTGATGTTGTACTATGCAAAACTCCGGCTGTATAAAATGCATTAGGGTTTGTTCCCCATCCTTTAGTAAAACTAAGTAATAAGTAGATTAAGTCCCATCCAATAACTACTACATAATATGTTAGGATTAAAAATGAAGTAAAACATATAAACCATCCTATTACTTCTAGTTTACCTTTTACCTTTTTAAACATTTCTGGAACAGCAGATTTAAATTCATAACCTACTCCATATTCTAAATATAGGTAAGGTAATGCCATAAATATAATTGAAATAAGATATGGAAGTAAAAACGCTCCACCCCCATTACTGTATACAACATATGGATATCTCCATATATTTCCAAGACCTATAGCGGATCCTATCATGGCCATGAGAAAGCTTAAAGTGCTCTTCCATTGATTATTATTTTCTTCTTCCTTTTCCATATTTTCACCTAAGAATATTAAAAATAATATCCTTATAATTTTTTTATACTATAGAACTTTTGTTATTTATAATTTTTATACTTATTTTATTTTCTTTAGATTTTAATGTATTTTTTTGTTTTTAATTTTTTTTTAGTAATTAGATTTGCCTATCTTATTAAATTAAACAATGGATTTATATACTATTGATTATTTTTTCTTTTAAATTTTTAATATTTTGAATTTGTTGAAAAATCATTTATCTAAATTTTAAGTTTTTATATCTAATTAGATTGAATTATATCTTAAACTAAGAATTTTAACATTGTTATTATTCCTTTATTTTAAATTTAATTTTTTTATTTTTGCTTATTTATTATTGTTTATCTAAAATTTTTTTCTTTATATCATGTCTTCAATCTTTTTTATTTATTCAAAATATTTCCATTTATCTACATTTTATTTTATTCTTTGAAATGTATTTCTCTAATCGATTTTTTTATTAAGAAATTTAAACTAATGGTTTTTGATTTTAAAACTAATGGGAACTTATTTATCTTTTAATAAATAAGTTTATATACTATTAAATTTAAAATAACTTTTATCTCATTAATATTTTGAATTAATTAATGGTATACATGGTTGAATAAAAATTATACTTATTTTGCTTATTGTTTATTTCTTTTAATTTATTTTCAAACTATTAGGTATTGAACAATATTTTTAAAGTATATTTTAATTTTATTCAATTTAATTTTATTAATTTTAATATAGTTTTTTAAAATCTTAATATTCTTAATAAAATTATAATTTTTTAATAAAATTACCTTTATAAATATATTATTAATGCCATTAGAAGTATCTTATTAAATGTTTTGATGTTTTTTAACTTAAGATTCATTATTTTATCTTATTAAATGTTTTGATGTTTTTTAACTTAAGATTCATTAATATTTCTGAGATTATTTAAATTATTAGAGGATAAACTATGTTTAAATTTGATAAAGAACAGACAGTATTTGATTTTGCTGGCGTAAAAATGGGAGGTCAACCTGGAGAATACCCTACTGTTTTATGTGGTACTATTTTTTATGGTGGCCATAACATTGTCAATGATGAATTGACTGGTGATTTTGATAAAGATCGTGCAGAACAATTACTTTTAGATATGATTGAAATTTCAGACACAACTGGAAACCCTTGTATGGCACAAGTTTTTGGTCAAACTGAAGAAGCAATTACAAAATATTTAGAATTTGTTGGAGATATTTGTGATGTTCCTTTCCTTATAGATTCTACATCAGCAGATGCTAGAATCGCTGGAGCTAAATATGTTGATGAAGTTGGTTTAACTGATAGAGCAATATATAACTCTATTAATATGTCAGCAAATCAAGATGAATTAGATGCTCTTAAAGAATCTAAAATTGATTCATCTATTATATTAGGATTCAACCCAATGAATTCTACTGTAATGGGTAAAATGGCTATGTGGGAAAATGGTGACGATGGTGCTTATGAAAAAGGTTTACTTGAAGTTGCTGAAGATTGTGGTATTACTAAATTTATGATGGATACTGCTGTAACCCCTCTTGGTCAAGGTGGAGGAATCGCAGGAAGAACTTCATTTGCAGAAAAAGCTAAATGGGGTTACCCTGTAGGTTCTGGAATTCATAATATTCCATCTGCATGGGATTGGTTAAGAGATCACAAAAAAGAAACTGGTAATAAAACTATTTTCACAGTTTGTGATATTGGAGCTAATATTCTTCAAGTTATGGTTGGTGGAGACTTCGTTCTCTTTGGACCTATTGAAAACTCAACTTACTGTTTCCCAGCAATTGCTCAAACCGATATGTTTATTGCAGAAGCAGCTAAAGAATTAGGTACTGAACCTGTTGAAAATCATCCTATTAATAATTTATTATAAGTTTTTAATTTTTAATAAATTAAAAACGATTTAAGTAGATAAATATTAGTTATATTCTCCACACATTTTTGTAATTAATATTTATTTTCTTAACTATCAAACCTAAACTAAAATAGTAGTGTTAAATTGTTAATCCAATCATAAACACTTAATAGTTAACAGTTTAATTTCACTACTATTTTTAATCTTTAAAAAAAGTTTATAATTTTTGCTGTTTTTTGGTTTTTTTTCTAGAGAAGTGTTATTTTTTTTATTGTTTTTTCTAAAAAGTGTGTTTATTTTTTTTGCTGTTTTTTGGTTTTTTTTCTAGAGAAGTGTTATTTTTTTTATTGTTTTTGGTTTTTTCTATAAAAGAATGTTTATTTATATTTTTATTTACTAAAAAATTTATTTTTATATTATTAAGATTCTTAACTTTTAGAAAATTTTTCTTAAATTTAATTTTTAATTGTAAATATTGTTATATTATATAAAAAATAGTATTTTTAATAATCTTTTTATTATTTAAGCTTATTTAATTAGTTTATTTAGAAAGATAAATTTTATATTTTTAAAAGCTTTTAATATTATTTTTAATTTTATAAAAATAGTTTTTTATTATTATTTTTTAATTTAAATATTTTAAAAATATGATTAATATAATTAATTTTAAGTTTTTAAAATTAATATAATTAATCGTTTTTTAATTAATTCTAAAGATATCAATTTTAGATTAGTTTTTATATTTTTCTAGCTACAGCACATAACCAATGGGTGTCTTTTTTAGTAAAAGTTGTAACATTTCTAAATCCTGCATCATATAATAAGTGACCTAATTCATCTTCAGATAAAACAGTCATTCCAAGAAGTTTAATTCTTTCACCCATTCTTTCTTCAAGATTTTCATCTTTTGATTCTTCATTACAAATAAATATAGCACCATCTTCTTTAAGAACACGATAAATTTCTTTAAAATCATTTTTTAAATCTGGCCAGAAATAAATAGTTTCAAAACCAGTAACAATATCTAAACTATTATCTTCAAATGGAAGTTCTGATACAGATCCTTCATATATTTCAACTTGACCATTATCAATATTTTCTTTATTATATTTTTTAGATTCTTCAACACTTTTTGGAGAGTAATCTATACCATATACTTTTCCTTTAGTCATTTCTGAAAATCTTTTAACATTAACTCCACCACCACATCCAATATCTAAAATATCATCATCTTCACATATATTAAGGTGACTTACTCCCCATCTTGCAAGACTTTCATGTGATTTGTTCATTCTTTTAATCATTTGTTCTCCAAGTTCACCTTCTGGTTTACGGCAGTTAATAAGTAATTCATCACTTTCATTTTCTTTTATTCTTTTGATTTCTTCTTCGCTCATTGGTTTTTCTTTATTAACCATAATATAACCTTCTTTGTATAAACTTTTTATAAATTTTTTAATTTTTTTAAATAATTTAAATTTAAGTTATTTTTTTATTAAATTTGTTTTTAATGTATAAATCTTAATTATATATTTATATTTTTTAGATTATTTATATAAATTATTTAATTTAAATAAAAATAGTTAATAAAAAATTTAAGAATTATTTTTTTTAAAAAAACAGAATCTTATTGTTTTTCGTGTTTTAGTAAATTTTAAAATTATTTTTTTATTATAATTTTAAATCTTTTTTTAGATTATTATAATATTTTTTTTATTGCTTGCTATTATTTATTTAACTATTATAATAATTATAATAAGATTTTAGTTAGTTCTATAATAAGATTAATTTAAGTAAAAAAAGCAGTATGATTTAAAGTTGAAAAATAGTTTTAATAAAAAGATTAGAGATAGATTAAATCTATCTCTATGATTTGTCACATTGTGACTACATCATTCCTGGCATTCCGCCCATTTGTTGTTGAGCAGCAGCTGCTGCAGCAGCATCGTCACCAGATCCACTTGAGGAGATGACATCATCAATTCTTAAAATCATTTCAGCTGCTTCAGAAGCAGATTGAATTGCTTGTTTTTTAACACGTTTTGGTTCAATTACTCCAGCTTCTTTCATATCAGTAACTTCACCATTGAATACATTTAATCCCATAGTGGTTGATTTTTCATGAGCAGCTCTTAAATCTACTAATGAGTCAATACTGTCAATACCTGCATTTTCAGCTAATGTTTTAGGAACAACTTCTAAACTTTCTGCAAATGCATTTACAGCTAATTGTTCTCTTCCACTAATAGATTCTGCATAATCTTTTAATCTTTTTGCGATTGCTACTTCTGGAGCTCCTCCACCAGCAACAACTTGACCATCTTCAACAGTAGCAGCTACTACACCAATAGCATCTTCAATTGCTCTTTTGATTTCATCTGCAACATGTTTAGTACTACCTCTTACAAGGATAGTTACTGCTTTAGGTTCACTACAATTTTCTACGAAAATCATATTTTCTCCAGAAACTTTTTTCTCTGTTACAGATCCAGCATTACCTAAATCATCAGAAGTTAAATCTTCTACATTACTTACAATAGTTGCACCAGTAGCTTTGGATAATTTTTCAATATCTGATTTTTTAACTCTTCTTACAGCTAAAATTCCTTCTTTAGCTAAGTAATGTTGAGCTAAATCATCAATACCTTTTTGACAGAATAAAACATTTGCTCCAGCATCGGAAATTTTTGAAACCATGTCTTTGAGCATTTGTTCTTCTTGTTCAATAAATGCTTGCATTTGGTTAGGATCAGTAATTCTGATTTCTGCATCTACTTCAGTTTCTTTTACTTCAAGTGCAGAGTTTAAGATTGCAATTTTTGCATCTTTAATTTCAGAAGGCATACCTTGGTGTACTCTTTCTTTATCAATGATTACACCTTGTACTAATTTGGTATCTTCAACAACTGCTCCTTCTTTTTTCTCAATTTTAATATGATCAGTGTCTACTTCACCATTGTCAGCAACTTGTTCTACAGCTTTAACAACAATTTCTGCAAGAGGTTCACGAGCTTTTTCAGTTCCTTTTCCAGTCATAGCAGTCATAGCTACTTTTTCTAACATTTCAGTGTCAATATCACTAATTGCAATTTCATCTAAAATTTCTTGAGCTTTTTCAGCAGCTTGTCTGTAACCCATTGCAATAATAGTTGGGTGAATATCCATGTCAAGTAAATCTTCAGATTGTTTTAATAATTCTCCTGCAATAATAACAGCAGTAGTAGTTCCGTCTCCTACTTCATCTTCTTGTGTTTTTGCTACTTCTACAAGCATTTTTGCTGCAGGATGTTCAATATCCATTTCTTTTAAAATAGTAACTCCATCGTTAGTTACTACAATATCTCCAAGATTATCTACTAACATTTTGTCCATACCTTTTGGACCTAAAGTAGTTCTTACAGTTTCAGCAAGTACTTTTCCTGCTAAAATATTTGTTCTTTGTGCATCTCTACCTAATAACCTTTGAGTTCCTTCAGGTAAGACAAAAATTGGTTGTTGTTGTGCCATCATTTCACCTCAATATTTATAATGATTTAATAATCATAATCTAAATAGTTATTTTTTTTATTTAGATAATTAGGATGTTTTTAAAGTATTTTATGCTTTTTCTAGACTTATAGAAAATACTTTAATTATATTTTTATAAAATTTTTAAATTTTATTAAGTAAACATCTACATTATAAAGTGGGTTTGAGGTTATATAAATACTTTACGATTAAAAGTATATTTTAGTAACTAAATTAAATAAATTATACTTTTTTTAATTTTATTTAATTAATTATTTTAATTTTTTATTAGATTATTAAAATTTATTTTTTTTAAATATTAATACTTAATATATTTTATTTTACTTTATAATGTTCTATAATTAATTTTAGAAAAATAGTATTTTAATATAGTATATTAATATTTTATTTTTGTATAAATAATTATTATCTTTCTTTATTATAATAATATATTATAATATAAATTATTTTGAAAATATTTTTTATTAATTTATTAATATTTTTTGCTTGTTGAAATTTTTAAAATTTTTATAAATAAATTTTCTTAAAATTGATTTTCAAGTATTAACTTATTTAAAATTTTTATAAAAAATAGTTTTTAAGAGAGTTTTTTTTTAAATTTTTTATTTTTGTTTGATGGTAAGTAATTTTTATTTTAAATTTAAATGATTTTAATAAAGTCTATTTTTAAATAAAACATATAATTTATATGTTTAAAAAATCTTATTATATATTAATATAAAATTTTAGTTAATTATTTAACTAAATTTAAATAAATAAGAAATTTCAAAATTTTATGTTTTTCGATTTTTTAATCGTTAAATAAAAGATTTTTATAAATACAGAATTTTTAATTCTAATTATTATAATCAAAATTTTTTTTAATTTTTTATTTAAAAAATTTTTATTAATCAAATTTACGGTGTGATTTTATGGTAGGAATCGTAGGTTATGGTGCTTATGTACCTTCTTATAGAATAAAGGTAGAAGAAATTGCCAAAGTTTGGGGAGATGATGCTGAATCCCATAAAAAAGGTTTGGTTGTTAATGAAAAATCAGTACCTGCTCCTGATGAAGATACTGTTACTATTGCTGTTACTGCAGCAAGAAACGCATTAAAAAGAGCTGAAATTGATCCTCAGAAAATTGGGGCTGTTTATGTTGGATCTGAATCTCATCCATATGCAGTAAAACCAACAGCAACTATTGTAGCTGATGCTATTGGTGCTACTCCTGATTTAACTGCAGCAGATTTAGAGTTTGCATGTAAAGCAGGAACTGCAGGTATTCAAATGAATATGGGTTTAGTTGAATCTGATATGATTGAATATGGTTTAGCAATTGGTGCTGATACTTCACAAGGTGCACCTGGAGATGCTTTAGAATATACTGCATCTGCTGGAGGAGCAGCTTATATTATTGGTAAAAAAAATACTATTGCAGATATTAAAGATACATATAGTTTTACTACTGATACTCCTGATTTTTATAGAAGAGAAGGACAAATTTATCCTTCACATGGTGGTAGATTTACAGGTAAACCAGCATACTTTAAACATGTTTTAAATGGTGCAAAAGGAATGTTTGAAAAATCAAACACTAAACCTGAAGATTATGATTATGCTTGTTTCCACCAACCTAATGGAAAATTCTATTTAAGAGCAGCAAAAAAATTAGGTTTTACTCCTGAACAATATAAACAAGGTCTTTTAACACCTAATATAGGTAATACTTATTCTGGCGCAGTACCTTTAGGATTATCTAATATTTTAGATATTGCTAAACCTGGAGATAAAATATTTGTTGTAAGTTATGGTTCAGGTGCAGGTAGTGATGCATTTATAATTGAAGTAAATGATAGAATTGAAGAAGTAAGAGATTTAGCTCCTAAAACTGAAGATTATATTGCTGAAAAACATTATGTTGATTATGCAGTTTATGCTAAATACAAAGGAAAAATTAAAATGCAATAGGATGTGTTAAGATGAGAGATGTAGCAATTATTGGAGTTTCACAAACAAAATTTGGAGAGTTATGGGATTCATCATTTAGATCTTTAGTAGCTGAAGCAGGTATTGGTGCTATTAATGATTCAAATATTGGTGGAGACGATATCGATGCAATGTATGTTGGAAATATGTCATCTGGTCTTTTTGTAAACCAAGAACATATTGCATCACTTATTTCTGATCATATGGGTTTAAATCCTATTCCTTGTACTAGGGTAGAAGCTGCATGTGCATCTGGAGGTTTAGCTTTAAGACAAGGTATTTTAGCAGTAGCTTCTGGTTATCATGATGTTGTTGTTTCTGCAGGAGTAGAAAAAATGACTGATGTTGTAGATGCAACACCTGCTATTGCAACTGCTTCTGATGTTGAGTGGGAAGCTCAACAAGGTGCAACTTTCCCTTCATTATATGCAATGATAGCTAAAAGACATATGTATGAATATGGAACTACTAGGGAACAACTTGCAGAATTTTCTGTTATTGCTCACCATAATGCTTCAAACAATCCTAAAGCACAATTCCCATTTGAAGTAACAAAAGATAAAGTTTTAAATTCTACTATGGTAGCAGATCCATTAACCTTATTTGATTGCTCACCAGTTTCTGATGGTGCTGCAGCAGTAGTTTTATGTCCTGCTAAAGATGCGCATAAATATACAGATACTCCTATTTATGTAAAAGCTTCTCAACAAGCATCTGGTACTATTGCACTTCATGATAGACGTGATATTACTACTATTGATGCAACTAGGATTGCTTCAAGAAAAGCTTATAAACAAGCTGGAGTAAGTACTAAGGATATTGATTTAGCTGAAGTTCATGATTGTTTCACAATTAATGGATTACTTGCTGTTGAAGATTTAGGTTTCTGTGAAAAAGGTCAAGGTGGAAAAGTCATTGAAGATGGTCAAACACGTATTGATGGTGATTTCCCAATTAACCCATCTGGAGGATTAAAAGCTAGAGGACATCCACTTGGTGCAACTGGTATTGCTCAAGCTGCTGAAGTTGTATGGCAGTTAAGAGGAGATGCTGGTAAACGTCAAGTAGATGGTGCAGAAATTGGACTTACTCATAACGTAGGTGGTACAGGAGGAACCTGTGCTGTACACATATTTGGAAGAGAACCTAATAATAATTAGGTTATCTTTTTTTACTTTTTTTATTTTTTATTTAATTTTATTCATATTTTGATTATTCTAACTATTTTTTAAGCTAATAGATATATTCCTCTTATTTTTTTAAATAATTATATTATTTTTTAATTTAATTACAAATCTTTATATATTATAAGTTTTAAACTATATATTATACTGACCAGTCAGTCATTTTATTTTTTAAATTAATTTTTAAATAATTAATTTAAAGGGTGTTTATATGAATGATAAAGAAATTAAAATTCTTGAAACAGCTATAAAACTTTTTAATGAAAAAGGTTATGGTGCAACTACAACTGCAAGTATTGCAAGTTATGCAAATGTTGCAAAGGGAACAGTATTTAATTATTATCATAATAAAGAGTATTTATTTAATCAATCTTTACTTTATGCTAATAATGATTTAGTAAAATATGTTAGTAATTTAAAAGAGAAAAAGGATTTTAAAAAAGGCATGATTGAAGTTTGGGATAGAACAATTAATTATGGTTTAAAATATCCTAGTAAATTTAATTTTATAATTAAATATTCTAACTCTCCATTAATAAATAATGAAGTTAAAGATGAATTAAATAATCAAGGTAAGTTCTTTTTATATGTATATAACAAGTTTCATACAAAAGGTGAAGTTAAAGAACCATTTGGTTTATTCTGTAACTTTATGATGCAAGATGTTGTTGCAACTATTAATTATTTAAGGGAAAATCCTAATGAAAATATTGAAAAAATTAAAGAAATTTCATTTGATTTATTATGGGCTGGAGTAGGTATTGAAGTTTAAAGATATTTATTTTAAATTTAAAAATTATTTTATTTAAAAATTGACTTTTAAATAGTATACTAAAAATGATTTGTTTTTTAAATTTAAAGTATTTTAAAAGAAGTTTAAAAAATTTTAATTTATTAAATTATTTATAAAAAGTTAGAGGTAATACAATGACAAGTTTAGTAGCATATTTTTCAGCAAGCGGTATAACAAAATTTGTAGCAGAAAAACTAGCAAAAGTAACTAATTCAGATATTTATGAAATTGAACCCGAAGTAAAATATACTTCTGAAGATCTTGATTGGACTAATCCAAAAAGTAGAACTACTATTGAAATGAAAGAAAATAAAGAATTTAGACCTCCAATTAAAAATAAAGTAGATAATATAGATATTTATAATACTATATTTTTAGGTTTTCCAATTTGGTGGTATACAGCACCAACCATTGTTAATTCTTTCTTAGAATCTTATGATTTAAAAGATAAAAAAATTATAGTCTTTGCAACATCAGGTTCTAGTCAATTAGGTGAAACTATTAATGATTTAAAACCTTCTGCTCCTGGGGCTAAATTTATAGATGGGGATAGATTAAATTCATCTATTTCTGAGGATGATTTAAAATCTTGGGTTAATAATTTAAATTTATAAATATATTATGGTTTTGTTGAAATCCTCAAAATTTTTATAAATAAACTTTCTTAAGATTGATTTTCAAGTATTAACTAAGTTTAAATTTTTATAAAAAATTGGTTTCAACAGACCTTATATTATTAAATTATTAATTTCATTTTTATTATTACTTAGGTGTATTTATGGATAATAAATGGTCAATTAAAGGTCCTATGGAATTACATGAAGAATGGGGTAAAAAGTTTTCAAGAGCATTTAATATTTTATATAAATTAAATAATCTTGGCCCATCTAATATAAATCAAAAAAATGAGATATTAAAAGAATTATTTGGGGAAATTGGTGAAAATACAGAAGTTTTAATTCCATTTTATTGTAATATTGGTACTAATATTAAACTTGGAAAATCTGTGTTTATTAATCAAAATTGTATATTTTTAGATACTGATGATATTGAAATTGGTGATTATACACTGCTTGCTCCAGGTGTAAATATTATATGTGCAGATCATCCAGTTTCTACACGTGAAAGAATTTTACCAATTGATGATGAATTAGAAGATGAAAATTATTCTTATATTGATGATAATGGAAATTTTGATGAATCAATTAATTATACTTTTGTAAATACTAAAAAACCAGTTAAAATAGGTAAACGTTGTTGGATTGGTGTAAATAGTATTATTCTTCCTGGTGTAACAATTGGTGATAATGTGGTAATAGGTGCAGGAAGTGTAGTTACTTCTGATATTCCATCTAATATGATAGCTGTAGGTTCTCCTGCGAGGGTTATTCGTAAAAATCTATAAGTATTTTATATTTGAAATCTTAAAATTTAAAATTATTTCTTTTAATATATTAATTGATATAATTTGATTAAATTCTTAACTAAGATGATTTTTTAAATTAATCTTTTATATCTTATTGTTTTTTATTTAGGTTTATAATTTAAGTATATAATTTAAAATAAATGGGGAAATTATTATGAAAAAATTTGGATTTGGATTAATGAGGCTTCCACTTAAAGATGATGATGATCTAGCAAGTATTGATTATAATAAGGTTAATGAAATGGTTGATGAATATATTAAACGAGGTTATAATTTTTTTGATACAGGTTATCCTTATCATAATGGTTTATCTGAAGTTGCTTTTAGAGAATGTGTTCTAAAAAGATATCCACGTGAAGATGTAATAATCTCTGATAAAATGCCTCTTTTTTCACTTGAAAAAGAAGAAGATCTTGAAAGATTTTTCAATGAACAATTAGAGCGATGTGGAGTAGATTATTTTGATTATTATATGTTACATAACTTTTCAACATGGACTAAAAAAGTTACTTTTAATTTAAAAGCTTTTGAATTTATTATTAAAAAGAAAAAAGAAGGAAAAATTAAACATATTGGAATTTCTCTTCATGATAAACCAAAGCTTCTAAAATTAGCACTAGATAAATATCCAGAGATTGAATTTGTTCTTTTACAAATTAATTATTTAGATTGGCAAAGTAATACAATTGAATCAAGAAAATGTTATAATTTAGTTTGTGATTATAATAAAGATGTTTTTATTATGGAACCAGTTAAAGGTGGGAATTTATTAAATATTCCAACAAGTGTTAAAACTTTGTTTAAAGATTATAAAGAAGATTCAACACCTGCAGAATGGGCATTAAGATTTTGTGGAAGTTTGGACAATGCTAAAGTTATTTTTTCTGGTGTAAGTAATATGGAACAATTAAAAGAAAACCTTGATATTTTTGATAATTTTAAACCATTATCAAACCAAGAATATTATATGTTAGGTCAAGCAGCAACTTTAATTAATCAAGATGTAGTTGTAGATTGTACTGGATGTAATTATTGTGTAGGTGAATGTGACCATAATATACCTATTCCAAAATATTTAAGAACATATAATGATTACTTCAGATTACCTGAAGATAAAAATTTCTCAGCAACAGGATACTATAGAACACTTTCATTAAATCCAGAATATGGTAATGCTTCAGATTGTGATGCTTGTGGTGATTGTGTAAAACAATGTCCACAAAATATTAAAATACCTAAAATAATGGAAAAAATAGTTGAAGTCTTTGAAGAAAATGAAGAAAATTAAATTTTATCTCTTATTTTTTTATTTTAATTTAGTTTTAAATTTGTATATTTTATTGTTTCTAATTTAGTAAATTGGTATATTTTATTTTTCTAGAAGTATGTTGAAATTCTATTTTTATAAAGATTTAAACAATATTAATACTTTAAATCAAATTTAATAAAGTTAATTTTAAAAAATTAAGGAGTTTAAACAAGTTTATTAATAAAATTATGGTGATAATATGGAGTGTGAAGAATTAAAAGTAGATTTATTAGAATCATCTGAAAATCATGCTAAAAACATGGAAAAACTTAGAAAATTATTATTTAAATTTAATAATATTATTCCTAATACTGAAGAATCTCATAAAATATTAAATGAAATATTAGAAGGGAATATTGGTGAAAATTCAACAATTATAGCACCTTTAAATGGTGCAGCTTTAGATAAACTAAAATTAGGTAATAATGTTTTTATAAACAGTGGTTGTTTGGCAATGGCTCGTGGTGGTATTACTATTGAAGATAATGTAATGTTAGCATCAAATGTGCAATTATTATCAAATAATCATGATTTATATAATAGATCAATTTTATTATGTAAACCTATTTTAATTAAAAAAGGAGCATGGATTGGAGCAGGAGCTACAATTTTGCCTGGTGTTTGTATTGGTAAATATGCAGTTGTAGGTGCAAGTGCTGTTGTTACAAAAGATGTTCCAGATTATGGTGTTGTGGTAGGTAATCCTGCTAAGCTTATTAAAACTCTTGATAAATCTAAATTTGAAAATTAAATATTTTTAATTTTAATTTTTATTTAATAATTATCATCTAAAAGCAGATACTCTTTTTTATAACTTGTTTTAAAGTTATTTTGTTTAAAAATTAAATTTTTTTATTTTTTAGTTGAGAATATATTTCTTAATTTAAATTCTCTTAACAAACCTTATTTTATCTATGTTTAAATAGTTTTATTAGTGTGTTTATATTTTAAATTTAATTTTATTGGTAAATTTATCTTAAATGGTTTTATTAGTTGTTTTAAATTTAATTTTATTTAACAAACTTTATTTTATTTTAAAAATTTAAAATGTTTATTAATAAAATTATCACAATATTTTTTATAAAATCCAACAAGTGGACCTACAAATATTGCTGCAAATATTGTACCTTCTCTTACTCCAACAAGATTATTAGTATAATATAATGATATAATTACTGCAATAATAATTAATGATATGTCTACAAATGGTTTAATCTTTGAATATATGCTATTTTTAACATGTGCAATGGATAATACAAATCCATCAATTGGTAAATAGACTACTGCAGATTTTAATTGTAGATAAATTCCAAAAGCAAGAACTAATGCACCTACAATACAGAAAATCCATTGTGTAAAATAGTCATATGGATTTAAGCATTTTATTAAGTATAATGCTATGTCTATGAAGTATCCATATATAATAGCAATAAAAAATTGTAGATATTGTAATTTTGGAAATTTCTTTTTTAAAATAATTAATTCAAATAAAATAAGAATTATATTAAAAATCATTGAGTATGTACCAATACTAATAATAGGAAATATTATACTTAATACATTTGGAATTGCTACAAGAGGTGAAGTTCCAAGGCTTGCTTTTACTGAAA
Source organism: Methanobrevibacter wolinii SH (assembly GCF_000621965.1). Taxonomy (NCBI): domain Archaea; kingdom Methanobacteriati; phylum Methanobacteriota; class Methanobacteria; order Methanobacteriales; family Methanobacteriaceae; genus Methanobrevibacter; species Methanobrevibacter wolinii. The sequence continues at coordinate 36,216 of NZ_JHWX01000007.1, read as the reverse complement.
ATGCTACTCCTAATGAAGAGATAAACAATGAAATTATATAAAAAATATATAATTTATAGTCTCTTAATTTTTTATTCATAGATTATATTATATTTTTTAGTTTATTTAAATAGTAGAATTATTAAATAATTTTTATTATTTATAAAAATTTAAACTATCTTTAAAATTTTAAATATAAAGTTAAATTGAATAAATATAAAAATTATAAGTATCAAAAATTAAGTTTAGTTTAATAATAATCTTGTTGGAATTATTTAATTATATTTGAAAAAATTAATATTATTTAAAATAACTTAGACATTAATTTCAACATAAAAAATATTTAATTATAGGTAAAATTATGACTAAAGCATTAATGATTCAAGGAACCTCTTCAAATGCAGGAAAAAGTCTTTTTGTAACTGCATTATGTAGAATATATATGAAAAGAGGATATAAAGTAGCACCATTTAAATCACAGAACATGTCATTAAATTCATATACAACTAGTGAAAATGGGGAAATAGGAATTGCACAGTATATACAAGCACTTGCTGCAAAAAAAGAAGCTACTGTAGATATGAATCCAATATTATTAAAACCTAAAGGAGATTTTAAATCACAAGTTATTATACATGGAAAAGCAGTTGGGGATATGGATTTTTATTATTATCAACATAAGTATCATGATACAGCAGTTAAAGCAATACATGAATCATATGATAAGCTTGCAGCAGAAAATGATATACTATTTATTGAAGGAGCAGGTTCACCTTCAGAAATAAATATGAGAAAAGAAGACATTGCAAATATGGAAGTTGCACATATGGCAGATGCAAATGTTATTCTTGTTGCAGATATAGATCGTGGAGGAGTATTTGCTGCAATTGCAGGTACTTTTGTACTTCTTGATGATAGGGACCTTGCAAGAATGAAAGCAGTTATTATAAACAAGTTCAGTGGAAATATTGATATATTAAAACCAGGAATTGATAAAATAGAAAAAATTATTAATGTACCAATTCTTGGAGTTGTTCCTTATGATAAAACATTAAAAATTCCTGAAGAAGATTCCCAATCATTAAGAGAACATAATTTTGTTGAAAGTGAAAAAGATATTAATATTGCTGTTATTAAACTTCCAAAGATAGCTAATTTCACAGATATTGATCCATTTGAAGTAGAACCTGATGTTGGTTTAAAAATGATAGAATTAACTGATTCACCTACATTACTTGATGATGTTGATGCAATTATTATTCCAGGTACACGTTCATCAACAGGAGATGCAAAAGAATTAATGGATAGTGGATTTGCAAGTAAAATTATAGAGCTTTCAGATAAGATACCTGTAATAGGTATTTGTGGTGGTTATCAAATACTTGGTAATGAAATTACTGATGAACATATGAAAGAATCAAATCTTAAAAATGTAAAATGTTTAGGACTTTTAAATATAAAAACAGAATTTACACATACAATTAAAGCAGCTTGTCAAACTAAAGCAATTATTCCAGATAATGATTATTTATGTGGACTTGCTAAAGTTTTATTTAAAGACCTTGAAAACACAGAAATCACAGGTTATGAGCAACATGAAGGTACAACAAAATTAATTAATCCAAGTATTGATACTACATTTCCATTATTTATTGTTAAAGAAGGGGTAGGTAATGATTATGATAGTCCTTTTGATGGTGCTACAGGGCAAGGATTATGTTTTGGAACATATATGCATGGAATATTCCATAACTACTCAGTACGTAAAAACTTTTTAAATTATTTACGTAAGAAAAAAGGAATTAAACTTGATGATGGAAGTAAAGATCCTTATGAAGATAGTATTGATAATGCAATAGAACAACTTGCAAAACTTATTGAAGATAATGTAGATATGGATTATATTGATAAACTTATCTTTGGTGAAGATTAAAACACTTAGTTTAATAATTTTGGAATCATTTATAGGATAGAATTTATTTTATTTAAATTATTGGTTTTAAATTATAGTTTTTAGTTTAAAATAAGTTTTAATTAGAGTTTTTTGGGTTTTAAATTATAGTTTTTAGTTTAAAATAAAATCTAATTAAGTTAAGTGATTCTAATATTTTAAATAATTTTTATAAAGTTTGAAAAATATTTAATTTTTTGATATTAAAATTCTAATTTTTTATAATTTTCTCTTTTTGACTCTATTTTTTTTAAAGATTTAAACAGTATTTAATAATTAAAAATCAAATTTAAAAATCTTTTAAAAAATTATAATGATTTTTAAGAAAATTCTATATAAAAATATTTTTTTATAAAAGTATACATGAATTAAAATTAGCTATTTCTAGTTTAAATATATTATAATAGAATAACATCACATATGATAATTTTTTAAAATAATTGAACTTTTAAAAAATTGTTTTAGATTAAAATAAAGATTTTAAAAATAAATTTAAATTTTATTTTAAACATAATTATAATAAAAATTTAAAAGTTTCTTATTTTATATAGTATTTTAAAAAATATCTAAAAATTTTTTAGATAAAAAGATATATTTATATACAGTTAATATCATATTATTAATTGTGAGTAAGATGTTAAGATATAAATATAAAATTAATTCTATTTCAATTTTAGTATTAAGTTTATTATTCCTAATTAGTCCGATATATGGGGAGTATAATACTAATCTCACAAATAATGAAATACATTTTAATATAGAAACAGAAGAAATCATTCATACTGAAGAAAGCAATGATAAAAGTTTAAGTAAAAATAATAATGATTTTATTTCAGATATATTAAATGAAGATCCACATAATCGTAAAAGAATTAGGAGATTAAGTAAATAAAAAAATAGTAATATATAATATTAAATTTTATATTTTTTTAACTTTTTTTTAATGTTTAAAATAATTATATTATTAACTTTACTTAATTGTCTAATTTAATATAAATAATACTTTTAAATAGAAAATCTTTTGATTTTATGATTTTAATAATTTTAAAAGTTTTTAAAATATAATTTATTGTATTAATTTTAAGTAAATAATTTAATAACTTTTATTTACTAAACATAATCTTTTTATATAAAACGAAATATAATTATAAAATGTATATATGTAATGTATAGGTATTATACTCAAGTTATAAATTTTAAGTATCTATTATTAAATTATTACTTTTAAATATTAATCCATTATTAATTTAATTTAATGTTTATTATATAAATGGTAAGATTTATTAATAAGATAAGAATACTTTATATAAGAGATTTATAATTATTGAAAAAATAAAATTTATAATTATATTAAATGGTTATTTATTTAACTTAAGTTATAGTTATTATTCACAAATATTTATGAGGTTTTTTATATGGATTTAGAAGATAATTCATCTAATGAAGAAAATCAAGTTACAAAATCATCATTAAAAAACACAAATGATATGTCCACAAATAGTGATGTTTCTGTAAATGAGAAAGAAAATGAGGATACTGTTTTAGGACCTCAAAACAAAGAAGAACCTGTAAAAATAGAAGAACCTATTAAAAAAGAAAAAACTGAAGAGGAAAAAACAGCAAAACTTATTAAAGAAGGTCACATTGATCCAATGATTAATTATGAATCAATTTCAAGTTCTGATGATATTGAAATTCCACCACTTTTAATTGATCAAGTAATTGGACACGAAGAAGCAGTTGAAACAATTAAAAAAGCTGCAAAACAAAGAAGAAATGTTTTATTAATTGGTGATCCAGGTGTAGGTAAATCTATGCTCGCTAAAGGAATGTCTGAGCTTTTACCTCCTGAAGTTTTAGAAGATGTATTGGTATATCCGAATATGGAAGATCAAAATAATCCTCTTATTAGGACTGTTCCTGCTGGAGAGGGTATTAAAATTGTAAAAAGTACTAAAACTTCTTCAAGTATTTATGAACAGAAAAAATCATTAATTATGATGGTTGTTGTAGCTGTTATTATTGCACTTGGATTCTTCTATAACGCAATTCTTGAGGCTATTATTGCTGCTGCATTTATATTTTTAATTGCACTTCAAATCAAACCTAAAAATCATAATTCAAGTCCAAAATTACTTGTTAATAATGCTAATAGAAGATTTGCACCATTTTTTGATGCAACTGGTGCTCATGCAGGTGCACTTCTTGGTGATGTAAGACATGATCCATATCAATCTGGTGGTCTTGGAACTCCAGCACATGAACGTGTAGAAGCAGGTATGATTCATAAAGCTAATAAAGGAGTTTTATACATTGATGAAATTGGTACAATGAGTATGAAAACTCAACAAGAGCTTTTATCTGCAATGCAAGAAAATAAATATTCAATCACAGGACAAAGTGAAAATAGTAGTGGTGCTATGGTTCGTTCACAAGCTGTACCATGTGATTTTGTTCTTGTAGCTTCTGGTAATATTAAAGTACTTGAAGGAATGCATATTGCATTACGTTCAAGAATTAGAGGATATGGTTATGAAATCTTCATGAAAGATACTATGGATGATACTCCTGAGAATAGGAAAAAACTTGCAAGGTTTGTAGCTCAAGAAGTTAAAAATGATGGTAGAATTCCACCATTTGATACTAGTGCAATAGATCAAATTATTCTTGAAGCTAAACGTAGAGCAGGTAAGAAAAATGCGCTCACTTTAAAACTTAGGGATTTAGGTGGTCTTGTAAGATCTTCTGGAGACGTTGCTAAAGAAGAAGGAGCTAAAAAAGTAAGTGAAGAACATGTTCTTAAAGCTAAAAAATATGCTAGAACTCTTGAAGAACAAATGGCGGATATGTCTATTCAAATGAGAAAAGAGTATAGTATGATTAATTCCACTGGTGGAAAAATTGGTGTAGTTAATGGTTTAGCTATTATTGGTGATAGAAGCGGAATTGTCATGCCTATAGCAGCACAAATGGCTCCTGCAAGCAGTAAAAATGAAGGAAAAATTATTGTGACTGGAAAACTTGGGGAAATTGCACAAGATTCAGTACAAAACGTTTCTGCTATTATTAAAAAATACACTCAGAAAGATATATCTAACTATGATATTCATGTTCAATTCTTACAAAGTTATGATGGTGTTGAAGGAGATTCTGCAAGTGTATCTATCACTGCAGCTGTAATATCTGCTGTAGAAGGAATCCCTATAGATCAATCAATGGCACTTACAGGTTCACTAACTGTTCGTGGAGATGTGATGCCTATTGGTGGAGCAACTGGTAAAATTGAAGCAGCGGCTGAAGCAGGAATTAAAAAAGTTCTTATTCCTAAATCTAACATGGGAGATGTCATGATTGAAGATAAATATAAAGACATGATTGAAATTATTCCTGTTGAAACTATTGATGATGTTCTTGATAATATTCTCTTAAATGGTAGTAGAAAAGAAAAACTCATGTCAAAAATTAAAAAAATAAGAGAATCTGTTTCAGACTCTGTTTCTGAATCATTATCTATAAACTCCCCACAATTACATTAAATAGAATTTTTATATTCTATTTTTTCTAATTTTTCATTTTAATTATTCTCTTTAGTTTATTTTTTGTTTAAGTATTTTTATGATTTGTTAAATTTTGTTATTGATTTTTTATATTTAAATAGGGATTAAGTGGTTCTTATTTTAAGTATTGTATCATTTGTAACAATCATATTTATTTTCATATCATGATCTTCTATAGGTATGTAACTAACTAATTGTAAATTATGTATTGTTGTAATTATTGGGGTTTTTGAATTTATTAATGATTTTTCATATAAGTCACAAATTTCTCTATCTCCATAACCTTTACCTTTTCCTATTCTATGGCCTTTTTTATCCACTGCAACAGATCCTTCAATAACTAAATCTATTTTAGGATAACTTTTAATTTTAGTTTGATATTTAAATGCATTTTCTTTATCTGCAGCTTCATTAGTATTTTTAATATTTTTTCCATCTAAAAATATATAACCTTTTGTTAAATTAGGACTAGCCATTATAAGATTCTTATTATCTTCAAGTGCAAATTTACGAACTGGAATTTGTGCTGAATCTGGGCTACAGAATATTGTTTTGGCATTTTTCCATTCATCAGTGTTTCTAAGTAGTTTGGCTGCTTTGGTTTTTCCTTTGAAATCTGGAATTTTTCCATAATCCCCATTTTTTCTTAAAGATAAGTCTTTTTCATATAATTTTTTCCAAATTTTATTTCTTAATATTTCTTTATTTTCGACTATGTTCATTTTTAACACTTTATTTCTTCTGTTTCTTTTTATTTTGAATTTTTATTAATCTTTATTTATTTTAATTTATTTTAATTTAATTGTATTATTTAATTCTTTTTTAAATTTTCAAACATTGTTTTTATTGATTTTTTAAACATTTTTTCATATTTGTGTAATTTTAATGGTTTAAATTGATTATTAACTATAATTTTTGGATTATTTTTGATTTATGTATGAAAATTTTTAGTAAACATTATATAAAATTATAAACTATCTAATATTATTAATATAAAGGAGAAATTTCTATGAAAAACTCAAAAACTTTAATATGTATTTCATTAATTTTAATTACATTAGTTGGAATTTCTGCAGTCTCTGCATCAAATAGTTTTGATGATAATAATTCTTCTTTATTATCTAATTCTGATGATTTTGATTTAAATGGATTGTTTGATTTTTCAAGTTCTGATGATTCATTTTCAGATAATTCTCAAGATTATGGTTCTGATAATAGTTTCGATTTAAATAATCTTTTATCATTATCAAGTAATGATTTTGATTTATTTGGTGATAGTTCATTATCATATCCATATGATAGTGTTACTTTAATTAATTTTACTCCTTATGCTTCTGTTGTTGGTAAAGATTTAGGAAATCTTGAAGTATATTGGAAAGATGGTAAAGTTATTGGTGTTACTCCTGAAGGCACATTTAATAAGAAAAATGGTAATGTTTCAACAAGTGATATGATTACTAATTATAACACTCAATTAAATCAATATTCTAGTTATTTGCATGGTAAATCTCTTTATTCTGTTAATAATACTAATAATTCAACTAATAGTAATTCAACAGTCAATCAATCTAGTAATTCTACAGTTAATTCATCTAGTAATTCTACATTTGTAAAACCATATGATAGGGTTACAAGAGTTAATACTAGTCCTTATGCTGCTTTGTTAGGTCATGATTATGGTACTTTAGAAATTTATTGGAAAGATGGTAAAGTTATTGGTGTTACTCCTGCTGGAGTATATGCTGCTTCAAAAGGTAATGTTCCAACAAGTGCAATGATTACTGGATTTAATGATAAATTAAATGGTTATGGTGCTTTATTACAATATATGGGTGATACCATATATGGTAACCCTGCAAGTGCAGGAGGTCCTTCATTAAATACAGATATTCCTGGAACTGGAAGTAGTTCTGCTTTAAATTCTAGTGTTGGTGGTGGTTCTGGTTTAGGTTCATTATTCTCATCAGGTTCAAATGTACCTAGTTCAAATATAAATCCTCTTAACAATTCAACTGTTAATAATTCAACACCTAATAATAACAATACTAATAATTCAACTACTACTGGAATGAAAAATACAGCTTTACCTATTGTTGCTTTAATTGGTGCTATTGCTGTTGGTGGTGTAGCTGTATATAAAGGTAGAAAAAGATAATTGATTTTTTCAATTATTTTTAATTTTACTTTAAATATTTATGTATGTATAAATCAATGCATTGATTTTATATTTTTTTATTTTTTTTATTTTAATTAATTTTTATATTCTATTTTAGTTTAATAATGATTTATAATATTAAGATCTGTTTTTTTTAATGTTTTGATATTTGTTATTGGATTTTGAATTATATTTTAGTTTTATACTATTTTTAGTTAAAATTAGAAAAAATTAGTATTTTTTTACTTAAATTTTAAATTTATTGAAATTTATTTTATAGTTTTTTACCAAAAGTTTATACCTAATGAATTATAGAAATATATAAATGGAAAAATTTAATAATAAAATTGAAAAACACTTAGAACTTTCAGAAATTGCAGATATGCTGAAAGAGTACAAGGAATATTACAATGTTTACAGACGTCTTTTATTAATTTACATGGTTGCAAATGGTGAAAGTATTGCTAAAGCCTCAAAAAACATTAATATTTCAAGAAAAACAGGTGAACGCTGGGTCAAACAATACAACAAAAAGGGTGTGGATGGTTTATTTTCAAATTATTCAAATTGTGGAAGAAAATCTTACCTAACTGACCAACAATTAAAAGAATTAAAACAAACAATAACAGGAAATGAAAAAAAATATAATTTAAAAGATGTAAAAAACCTAATTAAAGAAAAATACGGTATAACATATAGTGAAAAACAAGTATGGGTCATCACAAGACAAAAACTAAATTTAAACTATGGAAAACCATTCACTAAATACAACACACATCCAGAAAATCCAGAAGAAGATCTTAAAAAAAACTAAAAACAACAAATATTAAAACAGAATATTTTGCTTTTCTAGATGAAACATCATGTTAAAACGTTCCAAATGTCACAAGAATATTATATGCTCCTGAAGAAAAAAATATACAAATAAAACATCCAATAAAATTCAAAATAAATGTAACTGGATTTCAAGGAATCAATTGCAAATCATACATGGAAGCAAATACAAAAAAATAATGCATTTCAATTTGTAATTACATTATGTCATTACCGTATTAAAAACATGACCAACATATTAGGTAAACAATTAATCAAAGATGCAATAAACAATGAAAACTTATCCGATAAAAAAATAAAAATATTTATCCTCCAAATCCTAAATGAAATGGATTTGTTAAATAAAATTAATAATGAACTATATAATGATAATTCCAAACAAACGTCCATAGAAAAAATTCAAAAGATTTGCAGGAAAAGAAGACAACAACTCAAGAAAAATATGGAACGAAAAAAGATTAAGATTATTAAATAACCTATTAAATCCAAAAATAACTGAAATAAACTCAAAATAAAAAAGAATAAACATTATCTTGGATAACACAAGAACACATCATGCAAAAATTGTTGAAAAAGCTTGTGAAATATTGAACATAAATCTAATTTTTTTAAAACCATATTGCCCAGATTTAAATTCAATTGAAGATGTATGGCGTAAAATTAAATCCAAAGTATATAAATCAATGTATAAAAATTTAAACGAATTAATTCAAATATTTGAAGATGAATTCTATAAAATAATTGATTTAACATCATTTTACACAAATTGGGTCAATGAATATTTAGGTATAAACATTTGGTAAAATACTATAAATAGGTTTAAATTTTATTTTATAAAAAATTTTAACTATTTTTTTATTTTTTTTAAACTAAATTTTATTTTAATTGTATATAATATATTATTATTTAAAAATAATATATATTATTCATTTTTATTGAATTTTTTAGTAATATTTATATGTTAAAAAATATAATTATATTTATACATATTTAATATTTTATTGAAATATTGTTAGTAATAAATATGTATTGTTATAAGGGGGATATGTTCATTTTTAAATTTATGAGATATATGAAAAGATATCTTAATTAATATGTTTTTTTATTTTTCTATACCTTTCTTGTATATGTTTATTAATTTAATTTTTGAATTATGCTCTCTTAAAACTGGGGGAATAACTTTGAAAAAAGAAAAAATAATATTAATTATTACAGTTATTCTTATTTCTTTATTATGTATTGGAGCAATTAGTGAGTTAATACCGATGATAATTCATCAAGTCAAGTAGTTTCTGCTAATGTTGCAACTAATAACTCCCAATTAACTGAAGATAATTTTAATAATGGCAATTCTTTCAGTGATTTAAATAATAAAGTAATTAATGATGATACTGGAAATATTAATTTAGATGATAATTACACATATTCTGATGATTCTAGTCTTAAAGATACTGGTATCATTATAAATAAAAATGTAACAATTAAAGGCGCTGATGGTGCTGATGTTACTATTGATGCTAAAAATTCATCTAAAATATTTGTAATTAATAAAGGTGTAACTGTAACTTTAGATAGTTTGACCTTTATAAATGCTAATAATAAAGTAGGTAGTGCAATTACTAACTATGGTACTTTAATTTTAAAAAATTGTACCTTTATTAATAATAGTGCTGCTACTAAAGGTGCAGCTATCTATAATGAAGGATTAGTTAATGTATCTAATTGTAGTTTTGATGGTAATGATGTTACTGATAGGTCTAGGAATGTAGATAATGGTGGTGCTGCTATATTTAATAATAGGGGTACTGTTTTTGTTAATGGTTCTAGGTTTAGTAATAATCTTAAAAATCTTGTTATTCGTCAAAATGGTACTGGTGATTTTGTAGATGCTGCTATTTGTTCTCTTGATGGTGGTGTTTTTGTTTTTAATTCTGAGTTTGTGAATAATGGTGCTTGTTATGGTGGTGCTATTTATTCTGGTTCTGATGCTATTAGTAATCCTAATAATTTAACTGTTGTTAATTGTAGTTTTGTTAATAATACTGCTTTATTTGGTAGTGGTATTTATGTTTATAACACTGTTTTAAATGTTAGTGGTTGTTCTTTCTTGAATAATAGTGCTGTTGGTGTTGGTTCTCCTGGAACTAGTGCTAGTAGTGGTGGTGCTATTGCTGGTGTTTCTCCTAAAGAGGTTAATATTGTTGATTCTTTATTTGAGAATAATGTTGCTACTCAGGGTGGTGCTGTTAAATTTAATGGCGGTATTGTTGGTGTGAACAATTGTAGTTTTGTTAATAATACTGCTGAAGATGGTGGTGGTGCTATTGTAGTTAACTGGAATGGTGAATTGGATGTAGCTAATTCCACCTTTGTGAATAATAGTGCTAAAAACTATGCTGCTGCTATTTACAATGTTACTAAATCTTTATCACTTGAGAATAATACTTTTATTAATAATACACCTTATGATTTCAGTGGTTTTGAGTCTAATATGAATATTATTCTTAATAATATTGTTTATGGTGATGATGCTATAATTATAGTTAATTTAACAGGATATAATGATATCGGATTAAATAAAACTGTTAAAGTTACTATTAATGGTAAAGATTATGAAGTAACTACTGTTAATGGTATTGGAAAACTTTCAATAAGCGGTTTAGAAGTTAATAATAATATCAACGTTTTCGCTAACTTTATTGGTGATGGGGAATATAAATCTTCTAATGCAAGTTCTAGCTTTGAAGTTTCACAATCCACTACTAATATATCTCTTGATGCTGATGAGAATGGTACAATTATTGTAAAATTACTTGATGGAAATGGTAAACCTGTTTCTGATGCTCCATTAACTTATTCTATTAATGGTACTAATATGGGTAATTTAGTAACTGATGCTGATGGTAGTGTTGAAATCAATAACCTCACTGGTAAAATGGACTTTGTTGTTAATTATGCAGGTAATGAAAGTTATATTGGATCTGATTTAACCAAAGACATATTCATTGTTATGAAAGCTCCTGTTAGACATAACACCCAAATAATTTCATCCGATTTTAATCAAACTGCTGTTGATTTCTATCGTGGTGAACGTGGAGGTTACTTTACTGTTGTTCTTAAAGATGTTAATGGTACTGTATTAGCAAATAAACCAGTAAGTGTTGGATTTAATGGTGTAGTATATAATTTAACTACTGATGCAAATGGTGTGGCAAAACTTCAAATTAACCTTGCTTGGGAAGGTTTTTACACATTTGCTGTTGCATTCTTAGGTGATGATGATTATAATGGTAGTTTTGTTGTAAATAAAATCACTATTACTAAAAAATCTACTGTTTTATCTGTTCCATCTAAAACATTTAGTAGATATTCTAATAATAAAGTTTTAGTTATTTCTTTAAAAGGTAAAAAATCTGTTGGAAATACTTATATTAATGGTGTAGGTAAAACTGTTAAAGTTACTGTTAATGGTAAAACTTATACTGCAAGAACTAATTCAAAAGGTATTGCTTATGTAAAAGTTTCAATTAATAGAAGAGGAACTTACACTGTAACTACTAAATTTTCAGGTGATTATGCATTTTCACCAAAAACAACTACATCTAAATTATATATTAGATAAACACTTTTGGTAGTTTATTTTTATAAACTACCTTTTTTTTAACTTCTAAAAATTAGACTTTAAATTTATTTAATTTATAAATAATCTTTTATTAATTAATAACGATTTTGTTTAAACTAATATGAAATCCATTTTTCTATTGTTTAAATTTTTATATATTTTTGTATTTTTTTATTAAATTTGAAAATTTTTCAATTATATTATTAGCCTTTATTTTGTTTTTTTATTGATATTTAATTTATTTAATCAATATTATTTTTAATTTTATTTTATAATATTTAATTTTATTAAATTTTTTTCATTTTTTCATTGAATTTTATTTTTACTATAATTTATATATTTTTTAAATTTTTTATTTTAAATAATACAATATTATATTATTTTTATAAAAAAATTAAAATTTTTATAAATTTTTTAAAAAGATATTTATATAATAATAAACTATTTTTTATTATAGTTAAATTATATGGAATTTATAATTTCTATATAAACTATTTATAATTTAATTAAAAGGTGTCAAAGATGGTAAGTTTAACTCAAACATTTAAGGAAGGATTTGATTATGCTAAACAAGATTATAGATCTTACCTGATTATTGGAATATTTGGTATACTTGTTAGTTTAAGTTCTGTTCTTAATCAATTAGGTCTTAAAAATAGTGTAGTATTAAGTGTTTCTGGTATAATATCTTTTATATTTTCATTAATTATTTGCGGTTATGAATTACGTGTAATTAAAGAAAATATTAAAGGAAATGATATTTTACCCGAATTTTCATTTGAAGATGATTTGGTTGGTGGAATTAAACTGTTTGTTTTACAAATTATTTACTTTATAATTCCAGTTGTTATTATATGTATTACTGCAGGAGTATCTCTTATAGGAACTGTTTCTAAATATCCAAACTTAAATATAACTAATGTTAGTTCATTAAATAGTATTTCTCCAAATCTATTATATAGTATTCTTGGTGCATTAACTTTTACCATTATTATTGGTGTAATATTATTTATTATATTTGGACTTCTTTCAATGTTTGGTCAATGTAGATTAGCAAAAACTAATAGTTTACGAGAAGGTATTAGTTTTTCAAATTCTTATAATGAATTAAGAAAAGCAGGTATTTTACATACATTAGGATGGATTGTCCTATTAATAATTATTATGGTTGTAATTGGAATTGTTGGATCAATAATTAACTTAATTCCATTTGTTGGTGTAATAATTAGCAGTTTATTAATATTCCCATTAACAATATTATTAGTAAGTTCTGCATTAGGAAAATACTATAAATATGAAATTTTAGAAGAGTAACTTTTATTCTTCTATTTTTTTTATTTTTTGGTTTTAATATTTTTCATTGATTTTGGTTTTTATCTTATTTTTGGATTTAATTTTCTATTCAAATAAATATTTTTTCTTTATTTTGATTTTATAATTTGCTTTATTTAACATTTTAATTTGTTAAAATCTATTGTTTTTAAATTTAGAATAGTTTATACCATAAATTTAAGTAATTTCAACAAAGTCTATTTTTTTTGTTTTTAAATTTTGTGAAATAAAGTTTTTGAAATAATTTTAATATTCTTTATTATATTGGAATTTTGTTTAATTTTAATTTTTTATTAATATAATATGTTTTTAATCTTTAATTTTTAAATAATTATTTTTACTTTAATATTTTTTATTTTTAAAAATTTTTATTTTATTTTAATAATTTATAATAATTTTTATATATTTTAAAAAATAAATTATTATTAATTATTTTTTTTTAAAAATTTTATAATTTATTTTAATATATTATGGTGATAATTTGATTGTTAGTGGTTCCGCTTCTCAAAAATTAGCTGCTTCAGTGGCTAAAGAGTTAAATGATGTTTTTGTAAGAGTAGAAACTAAAAAATTTCCAGATGGAGAAAGATACCTTCGTGTACATGGGGATGTTGATAAAGAAGTTACTATTATTCAATCCACTGGTTATCCTCAAGATGAACATCTTGTTGAATTATTATTTTTAATTAAGAATCTTAAAGATTTAGGGGCAGAAAAAGTTCGTGTTGTTGTACCTTATATGGGTTATGCTAGACAAGAACGTAGATTTAATGATGGTGAAGCAATTTCTGCAAAAATTGTTTCTGAACTAATTGAACTTGCTGGTGCAGATGAATTTGTTTCTATTAATCTTCATGAGGATTGTGTAAGGGATTTCTTTAATATTCCTGCTTATAATCTTTCAGCAATGCCTGCTATTGCAGAGTACATTGATAAGGTTGTAGATGATCCTTTAATTATCGCTCCAGATAAAGGTGCTTTGGGATTTGCTGAAGAAATTGCAGGTATTTTAAATTGTAATTGTACTTATCTTAAAAAAGTAAGGTTAGGTCCAGATAAAGTAGAAACTACTATTGCTGAAGTTGAAGATGGGGAAAACAATAAAGTTAATATCTCTTCAGTAAAAGGTAAAGAAGCTGTTATTATTGATGATATTATAGCAACTGGAGGTACTATTGTTAATGCTATTAATATTTTAAAAGAGCAAGGTGCAAAAAATGTACGTGTATGTTGTGTACATCCAACTCTTGTAAATGATGCGGTTTCAAAAATTTATGCAGCAGGTGCTCTTAATCTTGCAGGTACTGATACTTTAAAATCTGATGTGAGTTTTATTTCTGTTGCTAAAATAATTGCAAATCATTTAAATGATTGATTAGTTTGAGATTTGTTGATATCCTAAATATAGTTAATAATTATTATAAATTTAAGAATGATTTTATAAAATTGGGATTTAAAATAAAATGTCTTTTTCAATGAAATCTTTTTTATTATTCTTTTGAGGTAATAACAATGCATGAATTATCAATGGCTCAAAGTATTATGGATTCTGTTTTGGATAATGCAGAAAAAAATAATGCAACTTCAGTTACTAGTGTTACTTTAGAAATTGGTACATTAGCTATGCTTAATCCAGAACAGGTTAAATTTTTACTTAATGTATTAAAAGAGGATACTATTGCAGAGAATGCTGAATTTATAATTGAGGAGATTCCTGTTAAAATTAAATGTAGGGATTGTGGTTATGAAGGTGGGGCTATTGTAGATGATACTGACCATTATGCTCCAATGGTTAATTGTCCGAAATGTAATACCTATAGGGTAGATATTACTAATGGTAAAGATGTTATTGTAAAAAATATTAGTATTGAAATACCTGAGGATAATTAATTTATATTTTCTTTTTTTTTATTGGTTTATTATATTTTTTAGTAGAATCTTTTTATTTATTAATTTAAATCTTTATTTTATTTTTTTATTTTATTTTTGATTCTCATTACTTTTTTTAAGTTTTTTAAGATATTTTATTACTTTTAAACTTGTTTAATAATAATTTTCCATATTTCAATAAAAATAGTTATATAAAAGAAATGTCATATTTATATAATAATGTAATATTCATATAATTATATTTATTAATATATTTTTATTACTTTAATATTAGGACATTTAGATTAAAAATTTAATTTGAGGAGATAAAATGCATAAAATAGCAGATGTTAAAGTTGCTGAAAACATAATGAAAGCTAATAAAAAATTAGCTGATGACAATCAAAAAATTTTTAATGATAATGATATTTTTTGTGTTGATTTTGTAGGGGCTATTGGATCTGGAAAAACATCTCTTATTGAACAATTTGTAGATGCAGTAGATGAAAATGTAGGGGTGCTTGCTGGAGATGTTATTAGTAAGTTTGATGCTGAAAGAATTGAAAAACACAATGTTCCTGTAGAAGGTTTAAACACTGGTAAGGAATGTCACTTAGATGCTCATTTAGTAGAACATGGATTAAGTCATTTACCATTAGATGATTTAGATTATGTTATCATTGAAAATGTTGGAAACTTAATCTGTCCTGTTGATTTTGATTTAGGTTCCCATATGAGGGTTGTTGTTGTAAGTGTAACTGAAGGTGATGATACTGTAGAGAAACATCCACTTATTTTCCAAACATCTGATTTAGTTATTATTAATAAAATAGATCTCGCTGATGCAGTAGGTGCAGATGTTAATAAAATGGTTTCTGATGCACATAAAATAAATCCTGATGTTCAAGTAATCACTATGAGTTTAAAAGAAAATAAAGGTTTAGATGAATTTATTGATGCAGTTGAAAAAGCAAAAGCTGAAAATAACTAATTTATTCCTTATTTTATTTTTTTAATTTTTAATTTTACTTACTATTAAACTATATTTTGCTATTGAAAACCTATTTATTTTTATTATTTTAATGTAGTTAATTAGACTATGCTTTTTTTGAATTTATTTTTTCGAGTATTATATTTAGATTTAAATTCTTAATTTTTTAAGTAAATTTTCTTAAATTTAATCTTAAATATTTATAGTTTAGATTTATAAAAAAATATGATTTAGAGCTTTAAAATTAAAAATGAATTTAGATAATGTAATAAGTTTATTATTTTATATTAATAAAAAAGTATATATATAATATTAATTATATTATATTAGGTTATATAGTATTTTTTTATTGTGTGTTAAAAAATATGTGATTATTATGGTTGATTATACAAGTGCTTATGTAAAAAAAATTAAAAATAAGAAAGGACAAATGGTTTTATCTGGAATATTTAATGGTTCTGATATTAAAGAGAATCAACATGTTTCAATTGTTGATTATAATGATTTACAAAATATTATTAAATCTGAAGGATTCGAAGATTCTGAAAATTTAATTAGAAAAAATCAAGAACTTAATGAAGAACTTGAATATCAAAAAAATAAAGTTAAAGAATATAAAAGAAAACTTGATGAGAAAGATGAAAATATTCTTAAACTTATAAATAAAATTGAATCTCTTAGGGAAAATAATGCATCTCATGATGGAGCATATTTTGAACATAAGTATATGGATACCCTAGAATATGTTGAACAATTAAAAGATGAAATTAATTGTCATAATCAACTTTTATTTAATGCTCAATTGAAATTTTACGAAAATATTGACAAAATAGTTGATGAAACTGTATCTCAAGCAAATCAAGCTATTTCTGAAGTTTATGATTCTAATTGTCAAAATTTTGATGATGCATTAGAAGAAATGGGTATTAATATTAGTAAACATAATAAATGTCTTGTTAATAATATTCAACAAGAAGTTAAAGAACAAAATAAAGAGTTACATGAAATGTCATTGTGGGATTTAATATTCCATAGAAAAGATTTTAATTTTTCAATTAATACTGAAGATTTAGAAGAAGATGTTGATACTAAATTTAAATCTCAATATAATTTATTTGAAAAACCAAAATTTAAGCTTGACTCTAATAAAATTAAAAAAGATCCTGATTTATATGATTTCCATAAATTATGGATTAAAACTAAAAAAACTAATGATTTTCAAAGAAATTTAATAGATACAAAAGACATTGATTAATTTTATTATTTATTTTTAGTTTTTTTTTATTAAAATTTTCATTATCTTTAAAATGAAATTTTAACTTTGATTTTCAAGTATTAACATTTTATAAAAATAAACGGTTTTTGTTTTGATAAATATTTTTATTTACTTATTTTTAAAATTTATAAAGATTTATTTATAATTTAATTTATTTTAAATTTATTTTCTTCTTAAACATTCTTATTTATGATTTAAATTTTAAAACTATTTATTTTTAATTTAAAGATTATTTTTTATTTTATAATTTTTTTTAAGACTTTTTATTAGTTTTTAAATTTTTAATTAATTTTTCTATTGAAATTCATATATTTTTAATAAAAAATTTAGGTATACCTAAACATTTATATATTAGTTTTAACTTACTATTATATAAGAAATTTAGGTGAAACTAAAAATTTAAAAGAATTTACTATTAGCATAACTGAATTTAAAACTCACATTGCCTTTCTATATAATCTTTTAAATTAAATATTGATTAACTCCATATATTGTTATATTAAATCAAATTATTTTACTTAAAATATCATATTATCTCTCTATTTTATTTTTATCTAAATTTCTTAATTTAAACACGAGGGTTAAAAGTTTTTTAAAAAGTCCCACTTAAATCATTTGTTTTTTCTCCACTTTTAATCCTTCTCAACTATTCAAATACTCTTTTTTTAGATTTTGTTTAAAATCTTTAATTTTTTAAATTTAATTAAATTTTAACTATTTTAAATTTTAATAAATTTTTTTATTTATATTTTAGAAATTTTAGTTTTTTTTAAAATGTATTTATTTTTTAAATTATGTGTGGATTTTATTTAAATTTAAATAATTTTTATAAATTTATTCTTATTTTGAATATTGATTATATTTAATTCTATGATTTAAAAATAAAATTATTTTATTGATTTTATAATATAAGTTTTTTTATTTTATATAATTTTTAATGGTTTTTATTTAATAAAAAATTTAGGTATACCTAAACATTTATATATGAGTTCTAACTTACTATTATATAAGAAGTTTAGGCATACCTAAAATTATAATTATCATTATATTCTTCTGCATGATTTTGATATTATAGTTTTCATTACACATATTATCTGCCGAAAAAAATTATATGCCAAATTTCTTTTAAAAAACAGTAGAATCAAAAGTTTATATCTAAAAAATTAAAAAAAGCCTTAAATCACACACTCTTAAATCTTACTTTTGATTCACACTCAAATGTTTTTTAACCTCTCTTTAAAAAACATATTAAATCATGAGTTTATTATAAAAAAGCCTTAAATCACATTTAAAATTTTAATAACTTTTGATTTAATTTATTAATGTTTTTTAAAGTAGTTTTTATTTTAATTTTTTACTTATTTTTAGCTTTTATCTTAATTTTTAATATATATTATTTAAACTTAAACAAAAACTTGTTTTAATAGGAAATTACAAATCTATAATTTAGTTTAATTATAAATTAATAAGTGGTTAAAATGAAGATTTGGATAGATATTACAAATGCACCACATGTACGTTTTTTTAGGGATGTAATCAATTATTTCAAAAATGAAGGGGAAGATGTAATTGTTACTACTCGTGATTTTGGTGATATTCATAAACTTATGGATATGTATGATTTAGATTATATTTCAGTAGGACATCATGGTGTTTCATTATATGAAAAACTTAAAGATTCAACAGAACGTATTAATGAATTGATTGATATTATTGCTCCTGAAAAACCAGATGTAGCAATGAGTAAACATTCAATTGAATTGCCGAGAATAGCTTATGGTCTTGGAATTCCGAGTCTATTTGTTCTTGATAATGAACATGCAACTGCAGCAAATAAACTTACACTCCCATTATGTAATACAATAATATCTCCAAATGTTATTGATATGTGGAAATTAATGGAATATGGTGCAGATCCAAATAAAATTATCCGTTATAAGGGTACTAGTGAATTAATGCATTTTAAACATTTTAAATATAACGAAAATATTTTTGAAGATTTAAATCTTGATTTGAAATTCGATAAAACTATATTTATGAGACCAGAACCTTCACTTGCATCTTATTTAGATACTGATTGTAGTAAATCTGTTTTAACTCCTATTGTAGAAAGACTTAAAGATTATGCTAATATTTTAATTTTACCAAGATTTAAAAAACAAGCTGAGATATTTGAAGGAATTGAAAATGTTACAATTCTTAATCCTCCTGTGGACACATCTAGTATTATTAAGAGAAGTGATCTTGTAATTGGTGCTGGTGGTACTATGAATAGGGAGGCCGCTATTTTACAAACACCTGTAATTTCATGTTATCCTGGTAAAACCTTATCTGTAGATCAGTATTATGTAGATAATGGGTTAATGTTTAGATCAATTGATAATGATGAGATTATTTCAAAAGCATTGGATTTAATAGTAAATCCCCATAAAAAAATAGATATAAAACATGATGACTTATTTAAAATAATTATTGACAATGTTTATAAACTTGCTGAAATTAATTAATTTTTTAATTTTGACATTACTAGTTATTTTTTTTATATTTTAGAAAAATCTTAATTTCTTTTATTTTTAAATTAAGTTTGTGTTTTTCAGTTTCTAAAAGTCTTTTTTATATTAAAATTTTTAGTTTATTATTTCTTGGGCTAATATATCAGATGGTAGATGGTTACCTTGGCATGGTAAAGGCCTCGGGTTCAAATCCCGATTAGTCCATTTTTAAATTTTTAATTTTTATTTATATTTTTATTTAATTTTTAAACAAAAACAATAGTTTTAATATAATTAAAATATAAATTAAATTAATATAAAATATATTATAATATAATACTATTTTATGTATTATTTAGGATATTTTAATATCAAATTTTATGTCTTTTAGATGTAATTTATTATTAATTTTTTCATATTTTATAAAAAAATTATTTCTTAGTGATAAAACATGTTATTGATTGCACAAAATCATTTACAATTAATTATTGAAATAGCGATTATTCTAATTGCTTCAATGATTTTTATTATAAATTTAGTTCCTTTATCACTTAGTGTAGTTACATTCTTATCTTTGTTCTTGTCAGGAGCATTCATGTTACTTTTTGCAGCGGATATTCTCATGCTGTTTTTATCATTTGGTCAAAATGAGTTTACTCATCCTTTTGGGCCTCTTGCTCTTGCATGTGTAATTACGGCACTATCATCGATGAAGGTAATGGAAGAATCGGGTGTAAATGTTAAAGGTCTTAAAAAACTTGTATACTTTATTATTATCGGTATTACAGTTTTTGGTGGAATGATGCACAGGTCTTTCCTTACTCTTTGGATTTTAGGTTTATTCATAGGATATACAATGATATCTAAATCTTTCAGACAAAAATCTGTTTTCACTTTAAAAAGGATTTTCATGTTTTTAGGTTTAGTTGTTGTAGCATTTGGTTTACTCCAAGGTTTATCTATGGTTTTAAATATGCCTATCTTCTCACCTATGTTAAGGATTGCAAGGATTGAAACATATTCTGGTAGTAGTATTAAGACTGTACTTACAAGTACTCAACTTATTGGTCATAATGTAAGTGCTTCTTATTGGGCTAATTCTACAGCAACTGGATTTGCTGAAGGTTATATTTCATTACCAATGCAATTTATATTGTTCTTTGGTTTACCATATCCTGTATTCTTTGGTACATTAGTAAATCAAAAAGATACAATAGATTACATGTTAAGTGGTATCTTTGGATATGCATTTGATTTCGGATATTTAGGTTTAATTGGCCTTATAATATTTGTTTTATTTGTAATTATTGTAGGTCTTAAGGTTTTAACAATATATCGTCAATTAAGGGAGAAAAAAAGCCAAAAATATTTAGGACGGGAAGTTCTTTTAATTGGTTGTCTTTCTGCATTTATTTCACAAACATTAGTTGGTTGTTTCATATTTAATAGGACTATTAATGGTTTGGCGTTATTAACATTCCTATTCTTGGCGGCTTTAGTTTTAGGACATTCGGTTGTTGTAACGAGACATTAGACTTTTTTAAGTCTAATTCTTAAACTTTTCATTTTTTATTTTTTTGTGTTTGTTTTTTTCTGGTTTTCTGGTTTTGTTTTTTTCTGGTTTTTTAGTTTTATTTTTTGAATTTTTAGGTTTTAAATTTGATATAAAATTATTTTTTGGGGTTTTTATTAGGAATTAAATTTAATTTTTTCTTGGAAATATATTTGATTCTAAAATTCAATTTTTATTAAATTAGGTTATTTTTACATAAATAAATTTTATCTTAAATTTAAAGGGATTTATTATTGCATAATTTTTAATTATTCTGCTTCTGAAAGTTTTTTAATCAAAAATTCATTTTTGTAGGAAATTTACTATATATATTATAATTTAATCTAAAATTTATATAATTAAATACATTATTTATTATATAATACTATTTTTTATTCAAGAATCAAATAGAAAAATTTTAATTAAATAAATTATATACCATTATTCACATAATTGTATAGATTTTAGTTTAATTTTTTAAACTAAAAATTAGGAAATATTTCATGTAAAAATCTATTTTTTACAGAGTGAACTTTTTAAAATGTTTTTAAAATTCTTATATCGATAAGGTGATTATTATGGATATAAAAAATGTTGTAGTAGCTGGTGGTGGAGTTTTAGGTAGTCAAATTGCATTTCAATCTGCATATAAAGGATTTAATGTAAAAATTTGGCTTAGAAGTGAGGGATCTATTGGAAGAGCTCAACCTAAAATTGACCGTTTAAAAGAAATTTATTTAAATACACTTGAAGCTATGAAAACTAACCCTGTTGCATATTGTAGAGGATTAGCTGATGAAAAAGATTTAAGTGATGAAGAAATTGATAAATTAAAGGAAAATGTTATAACTGCTTATGATAATCTTGTTTTAACAACAAGTTATGAAGAAGTAGGAAAAGATGCAGATCTTGTTATTGAAGCAATTGCTGAAGATCCTAAACAAAAA
This sequence comes from Methanobrevibacter wolinii SH, assembly GCF_000621965.1. NCBI lineage: Archaea > Methanobacteriati > Methanobacteriota > Methanobacteria > Methanobacteriales > Methanobacteriaceae > Methanobrevibacter > Methanobrevibacter wolinii. The sequence goes on along the minus strand of NZ_JHWX01000007.1, from coordinate 13,659 downwards.
ATTCCTTTTTATGAAGAATTAGCAAAACATCTTCCTGAAAAAACTATTATAGTTACTAATTCTTCAACTAGACTCCCTAGTGAATTTGCAGAATATACTGGTCGTCCTGAAAAATATTTAGCATTACACTTTGCTAATGAGATATGGAAAAATAATACTGCAGAAGTTATGGGTCATCCAGGTACTGATCAAAAATATTATGATGAAGTTGCAGAATTTGCATCTAATATTGGTATGATTCCTTTAAAACTTAAAAAAGAACAACCAGGTTATATATTAAATTCTATGCTTGTTCCATTTTTGAATGCTGGAGAAATGTTATATGCAAAAGGTGTTGCAGATCCTGAAACTATTGATAAAACATGGATGCTCGCAACTGGTGCTCCATCAGGTCCATTTAGAATACTTGATGTTGTTGGATTAGTTACTGCATACAATATTGTAATTATGAATCCAAAGGCTTCTAATCCTGATACTATTCCAGGTAAAATTGCTGCTTTACTTAAAGAAAAAATTGATGCAGGTAAAACTGGTGTAAATGCTGGTGAAGGTTTCTATAAATATTAAATATTTATATTATAAAGCTAGTATAACTCCTTTAATGAGTTTAAGGGTTGGTGAAGTTCTTTATAAATATTAAATTTTAGGAAGAAATTATTTAATTGAAGTAAATCTTTAAATTATTATATTTTTTCCTTTAATTTTTTATTTATTTCATCCTATTTCTGTTAAATAGTAATATTTTACTTTAAATATTTCGATATCGCTTTTTTATATTTATTTTTGAGTTTTTTTTTTTGTTTTGGGGTTTTGTTTTTATATTTATTTTTGAGTTTTTTTTGTTTTGGGGTTTTGTTTCCATATTTTTTTTAAATTTTAATACATTAAAAAATTATTTTTAAATGATTTTAATAATTTTTTAACAATTGTATTATATAACAATGTTTATAATTAAAGAATTATATATAAATATTATTAATGTATTATAATAATAAAATAATGATATTATAAAAAGGTTTTAAATTTATATGGAAGTTTTTTAATATGAAAGCATTATTATTACTAGGTTGTCCTGAGATTTCATCTCAGACACCTATGGCAATGTACACTTGTAGTAAATTAATTGATTTAGGTTATGAAGTAACTATTTCAGCAAATCCTGCAGCAGCTAAATTAGTTAAAGTTTCAGATCCAAAAGGATATTATAAACATAAAAATGTAAATATTGATAATTATCTTGATAAGGTTCAGGATGAAGATTATGATTTAATAATTGGGTTTGTACATAAGGATTCAGCAGCAACTTACTTTATTACTTATTGTACTTTAATGAAAAATACTAAAAAACTTGCTCTTGTATTTAATAGGGATCAATCTCTAGTTGATGAACTTGCAGAAATGGTTGATGAGTCAACAGATGCATATATTGCTACTGCTCGTGCTTATCACAATCCTAATCCTATTAAAGTAAGTTTAAATAAAGCTTTAGATGAAATTTTAAATAATCAATAAAATTTTTTGAATTTTATAAAAAAATAATTTAGAAGTGATAATTATGTCCTTTTGTCTAGATACATATTTACAACAATCTGATGATTATAAAATATTACTTAAACAATCAGGTTTTAAACAATGTGCTCAAGCAGTTAAAGATAATTCTAAACAGTTAGTACATGTTAATGCTGGTGAAAAAGTATTGGGTATTCGATTAATTGGTATACCACCAATACCAGTAGGAATTAATCCTGATAAAAAAACAGTATGTATTACTTATACAAAACCATGTAATGGTACATCAGCTATTGAGTTACCAGTATCTGATGATGATATTGATGATATAAAATCAAAAAGTATTGATTACTAATTTGATTGTTTATTTAATTTTGTTATTAAACGATTATTGGTTTATTTTTAAGTATTGTATTTTATTAAATATCTTATTTTTAGACTATGTTGAAAGGTTATTTTACTTAAAATTTTAATTTTCTAAAATACAATATTTTTAAATTTTATATTAAATTTAAAAAATCTCAACAAAGTCTATTTTTAATATATTTAGAGTTTAGAATTAGTTTTATTATTTTATAATTAATTTTTTTTATTAGGAGGTTATGAAATGTTAACAACTGTTGTTGGTAGTTTTCCATTTGAACTTAAAAATCCAAATAATTTTTCAGATAAAATAAAACACGTATTTGGAGTTTATGATTCTTATAAAATTGCGATTAAGGATATTGTAACTGCAGAACTAAATGCCGGTATTGATATTGTTGGTGATGGTGGTGTTCGTGAAAATATGAATATGATTAATATTTTCTCAAGGCATATGCAAGGTATGAAAATTGAAGGCGGTACAACAGTTATTAAATCTAAAATACTTCCTTCACATAATGATATTACTATTAAAGATATTAACACTGCAAAGAAAGTTCTTGACGATTATATAATTAAACATGAAGATGATTTAACAGAGGAAGAAATAGTTAATAAAGGTGTTAAAGGAATTGTAACTGGTCCTTCTACTATGATTTGTGCTTCTAGAATCGAATCATTTTATAAGAATAAAAATGATGCTATAATTGATTATGCACATGCATTTAATTCTGAATTAAAAGCTATTGAAGAAAAGACTGAAGCTAAATATATTCAAATTGATGAACCTATGTTATCTACAGGGATTGTAGATATGTCTGTTGCACACGAAGCTATTGATATTCTTACAGATGATATTGAGTTACCTATTGCTGTTCATGCGTGTGGCGATATATCTAAAATTTATAAAGATCTTGCTAATTTAAATGTTGATATTTTAGATTTGGAGTTTGCTGGAAATTATGATAATTTTAAAATACTTAAAAATAATATCTCTAAATTTAAAGGTAAAAAATTTGGTTTTGGCTGTTTAAACTCTGCTATAGATCAGGTAGATGATAAGTATAGAACCAGGGACTTAATTCATAAAGCAGTCAATGTCCTTGGAGAAGATAATATAATTCTTGATCCTGATTGCGGTCTTGGTAAATTAAGTCGTGAAAATGCATTTAAAAAACTTCAATTGATGTGCAATTTGAATAAAGAGTTTAATTCTTAATTTTATGATTTATTAATTTTTTTCTAAAATTGTTATTTTTTAGACTTTACTTTTTTAATAAAAATTTTAAATGTTTGTGGGATATTATGGAATATGATTATTTTGATATGGATTCATGGCAAAATTGGGCGGATAACTCTAAACATATGTTTCGTGGAATTGCTGAAGGGGGGAAAATCGGTTTTTTACTTGATGGATTTGATGATTTAATGATTCTTTTGACTGTTGGTGTAGATAATATAAGTGTTTCAGTTATAAATAACCTCACTGATGTTGAACTTGATGCATCATATGCAGATATTGTGTTTACTATTAATCCATCTGATGTTGAGGATATTTTAGAGGATTATGATTTTGAAATATTTAATGAGCTTCTTGAAAAACAGTATATACATCTTTATAATCTTATAGACTTTGAAGCTCTTGATTATAATGGTTATGAACATTTTCTTTCAAGGCTTGGTTTTTATATTGATGGATGTTACTATTGTGGATTATAATTTTTTACATTACACATTTCTTATCTGATTTTTTCTTGAAAAGCATCTGATTTTATATTCAATCCCGTTTTTCATTTATTTTTAGGTATGGTGGTTTTTTGAGAAGTAACTATTCTGATGTTGGACTTATTTTAAATGAAACAGGTTTTTATAATTGAAGTTTTCTCTATTTTTTTTAACTATTTTTAATAATTTTTATTATTAAAAAATAAAACAAGTTTTTTTTATAATTGGAGTTTTCTCTATTTTTTTTAACTATTTTTAACTATTTTTAATAATTTTTATTATTAAAAAATTTTTAGTAATTCTTATTATTGATTATTTATAAACATATATAATAATATAAACTCTATTTAACTATGGATAATATTATTATTTTAATATTTTTTTTTAAAATTTAGAGTTATTAGGTTAATGATATTATGGTTTATGTTGTTGAAAATGATGATATTGCAGATTGCTGGGAAGATCTTGTTAAACTAATTTATTCTAAAGGTCATTTTGTAAATGATGAAAGAGGTTCTCTTACAAAAGAATTATTAAATGTTGTAACAAGAATTAAAACCCCACTTGGAAAACAAAGTAATGGGTTTTTTGGTTTAGGCAAAGAATATGTTAATATTGAAAATATTAAAATTCCTGAAGGTTATTTTTGGGCAGGAGATAGAGTAAAAACATATTCAGAACAATTTTTAAGTAGAGATAATCCTGGATTTGTATATACTTATGGTAGTAGATTAAGAAACCATGAAGATTATCTTTCAGATGAAAAAGATGGAGAAGGTTATACTGGAATAGATCAAATTAAAGTTGCTATTAATAGATTAAAAAATTGTAAAGAATCTCGTAGAGCTATTTCAGTAACTTGGGATCCTCATTTAGATACTGTAAATGAAGAAGTTCCTTGTTTAATTCTTGTTGATTTTAAGATTAGGCATAATAAACTTTATACTACTGGTCTTTGGAGAAGTCATGATATTTATGGAGCATGGTTTGCTAATGCAGTAGGTCTTACTTATTTAGCTCAACATGTTGCTGATGAGGTTGGTGTAGAAATTGCACCTATTACTATTCATTCTATTAGTGCTCATATCTATGAAAATAATTTTGAGGATGCTGAAAGACGTTGTGAGAAAGATAATGATTAATTATTATTTATAACTTAATTTTAGATTTGAATTTCATATTTTTAAGTTTTTTATAAACTTTTATATCTTAAAATAGTTTTTTGGTGATTTAAAATGAAAATTAAGTATAGTACAAGAATAGTAAGTGATATGAATAAATCAATTGATTTTTATAAATTACTTGGTTTTGAAGTTGAAGAGACTATTACTCCTCCAAATGGTTCTTTAATTACCTTGATGAAAGGTGAAGGTGATGTTTTAATAGAACTTATTAAGGATAATGTTAATAGTCCTGGTTTATTTGCTACTGGTATGCTTGTTGATGATATTAATAAAGAGGTTGAATCTTTAAAAAGTAAAGGAATTGAATTTAGTTTAGAACCTACTGAAATATCTGTTGGTTATATGGCAATGTTTCAAGATCCGGATGGAATAAATATTGTTATAATAGAACATACTAAATAATTTTATAGTTATTTATTCTAAATTCAATTTTTATATTTTTTTTAATTAATTATCTTAATTTTATTTTATAGCTATTTAATGACTATATTGTTATTTCTTGAAATTCTTTAAAAAATAAGGTTTTTAATTGACTTTTTATTTTAATTCTTATTATTAAAATAAGATATATAGTTTATTTTAAAAAACTTAATTATTGTAATTATTAAATAAATTATTAATTATTATTTTAGAGTTTTTATTGTGATTAGTATATGGTTTATTTTAAAAACTTAATTATTGTAATTATTAAATAAATTATTAATTATTATTTTAGAGTTTTTATTGTGATTAGTATATGGTTTATTTTAAAAACTTAATTATTGTAATTATTAAATAAATTATTAATTATTATTTTAGAGTTTTTATTATAGGGTTTATTTTAAAAAAAATTCGTTATTACAATTATTAAATAAATCATTAATTAAATTAAATAAATTTTTAAAACTGTGATATTTATGGAAGGTAAAGTTGTTTTTATTGGTGCAGGTCCTGGTGATGTAGAACTTTTAACAATTAAGGGGTATAAAATTATACAAAAAGTAGATGTTATTATATATGCAGGATCACTTGTTAATCCAAAAATATTAGAATATAATGAAAATGATGCGAAAATTTATAATAGTGCATCAATGAATCTAAATGAAACTACAGAAGTTATTAAAAATGCATGTTTTGAAGGTAAATTAGTTGCACGTGTACATACAGGAGATCCATCTATATATGGTGCTATTGCTGAACAAATTAGAGAACTTAAAAAATTAAATATTAATTATGAAGTAATTCCTGGTGTAAGTTCTGTATTTGGTTCTGCTGCTGCACTTGAAACTGAGTTAACTCTTCCAGAAGTTTCTCAAACTGTTATTATTACTCGTCCTGAAGGAAGAACTCCAAAACCTAAAGGTGAAAGTCTTGCAAGTTTATCAAAACATCATGCTACAATGTGTATATTTTTAGGTGTTTCTATGATTGATAAAGTTGTTGATGAACTTCTTGTTGGTTATGAAAAAGATACTCCTATTGCTGTTGTTAAAAAAGCAACTTGGCCTGATCAAGAAATACTTAGGGGAACTCTTGGAGATATTGTAAGTAAAGTTCATGATGCTAATTTTACTAAAACATCTATGATTATTGTTGGTGATGCTTTAGATACTAATGCTGATTTTAATCCATCTAAATTATATGATAAAGATTTTAAACATGAATATAGACATTAAAAGTTCATATATTCTTAAATTAATTATTTTAATATAATTTAAGTAATTAATTTTTTATTAATTTTTTATATTAAAGTATTACTTCATTTTTCTAAAATATATTTTATTCTTTATATTATTTTTTCTTAATTTTTATTATTACTTTTTATTTTATTTCATTTTTTTAAAATATTTATTTTAAACTAATATATTATTTAATTATTGGTTTATAGTTTATTTTTATATTCTTTAGCTATTTTTATTTCTTTTTAAAATTTCAATATCAAGTTAACTTTAATAATTTTAATCATAATTCCAATAAACTTTATATACTATTCTTTATTTATATTATATTGATTATTTCTAAAATAAAGATTTAATTTAGTTTTATTTTATTTGTATTTAATTTAGATTTAATATATTTTAAATTAATTAATTGTTATTTATTAATTTTAAAAATAAAGAAATATTTTAAATTTAATTTATTTAAATTAAAGTAAACTTTATTAATTATGTATTTTTAATAAATTTAGTTTGATTATTTAAAACTTATTTATTAAAAATTTTAGTATTCCTTTTAGATTATCTATTATTTTATTAAATTAATTTATTTTTTAATTTTTAAGTTAATTAGTGGTTAAATTGGAATTATGAAAATTTTTAATAGGTTTTAAGTTTATATATTGTTAAATTGGAGTTATAAGAATTTTTAATAAGTTTTTAAGTTGATTAGTGGTTAAAATGAGATTAAGAGAATTAATAATAAATGAGTATAAAAGAAATGGGATAATTATATTAATCTCAATTGTTTCAATCTTTTTAAGTTTTCTAAAAATAAAATTAGGTTTATTTGATTTTGCATGGATTGGAATTTTATTATGCGGTATTCCTATTATAAAAGATGCAATAATAGGCCTTGTTTTTAATCATGATATTAAAGCAGATGTTTTAGTATCTATAGGTATTATATCATCAATAATTATTGGAGAAGTATTTGCAGCAAGTGTAATTTCTATAATTATGGCAATTGGAGGATATCTTGAAGATTATACTGTAAATAAAACAGAAAATAGTATGAAGTCTCTTTATGATTTAAATCCAATTAATAGTAGAATTATTATTAATTATAATAAAACTAATGAAGAAGAAGTATTTACAGATATTGATGCTGTTAAAGTTGGAGATATTTTAAAAGTTTTACCTGGAGAAACTATTCCTGTTGATGGTATTATAATAAAAGGTAGTACTACAGTAGATGAATCTCCTTTAACTGGTGAAAGTATTCCTCAAGATAAAAAAATAAATTCTAGAATTTTAAGTGGAACTATTAATACTTATGGTACTTTTTATATGAAAGCATTAAAAGAAGGTAAAAATAGTTCTATACAAAATCTTATAAATCTTATTGAAGAAGCAAAACCTGAAAATGCAAATATTGTAAGACAAGCAGATAAATGGGCTACTTGGATTGTATTTATTGCAATAATTATGGCTTTAGGAACTTGGTTAATAACAGGTCAAATAATTCGTGCTGTTACTGTACTTGTTGTATTTTGTCCATGTGGTTTAGTACTTGCAACACCAACTGCAATTGTAGCAGCAAATGGTAATCTTAGTAAATTAGGTATTTTAGTAAGAAATGGTAAAACAATTGAAATATTATCTAAGATTAATAATATTGCTTTTGATAAAACTGGAACATTAACTTATGGAAAACCACGTATTATTAATATTATACCATATGGAAATATTACAAAAGAAGAATTAATTTCTCTTAGTTCATCTATTGAAAAAAATTCTGAACATCCAATTGCTAAATCTATTAATGAAACATTTAAAAAAGATTATAATTTAAACTATCTTAATGTAGATAATTTTAAAATGATTTTAGGTCAAGGAGTTAAAGGAAGATTACTTGATAAAGATTTAAATCAAAAATTAAATGATTATAAAAATAATAATCAAAATGAAATATTTATTGGTAAAAAAGAGTATATCTTAAATTATACTAAAGTTCCTAATGATTTATTAAATAAATATGAAAATTCAACTATTGTATATATTTCTACTAAAAATAAATTTTTAGGTGCTATTGTTCTTTTAGATGTATTAAGATCTGATTCAAAATCAGTGATTAATCAACTAAATAACTTAGGTATTAATTCTATTATGCTTACTGGTGATAACTATAAAACTGCTAAAAGTATTTCATCTCAAGTTAATATAGGGGATTTTAAATCAAATTGTATGCCTGAAGATAAACTTAATATAATTAAAGATTATCAAAATTCAGATAAAAAAATTGCTGTAATTGGTGATGGTATTAATGATGGACCTGCACTTAAAAAAGCAGATGTAGGTATTGCAATGGGTGGAATTGGAAGTGATATTACAGTTAATGCTTCTGATATTACTCTTATAAATGATAATATTAAATATTTACCTCATTTATTTAAGATATCTAGAAAAACATTAAATAAAATAAATTTTAATATTGCTCTTTCATTAGCTATTAATTTTACTGCAATGTTTTTAGCTATTTTTGGAATAATCAATCCAGTAATAGGTGCACTTATTCATAATTTAGGTTCTGTTTTAGTAATAATTAATTCTTCTTTATTACTAAATTATGGTATTAATAATAAAGATAATAAAAGTCATTTATTTAATTTAAATAAGGATTATTTTAAATCTAAAATATAATATCTTTAATTTTTAAATTAAATTTTAATATTATTTTTTTAATTATTTAATTTTTATTCTATATTATTATAAAAATGTTTTAAATTCTTTAAACTTATTTAATTATTACTTAAACTCTTTAATTTTAATAAAAGTAATACTTATTTTTATTTTATTGAATTTAAGTAAAAAAGTATTTAAAAGCTAATGTACAATACTATTATTATACAATAATATTGTATTAACAAAATTTAAATTGTTATTAAATTTTTAATTAATTAAAATTATGTGATATAATGAGTGAAAATAAAACTGGAATTTTACTTCTTTCACATGGAAGTAAATTAGAAGATGGAGCAGTAGTAATTAATGCTTATAAAGATATGTATACTAAAAATCATCCTGATGCTATCGTTGAAGTAGGTTTCATGGAAATTAGAAAACCTTCTATTCCTGATGCTTTTGAAACTTTAAAATCAAAAGGAGATTTAGATAAAATTATTGTTGTTCCTGTTTTCGTTGCTAATGGAATGCATACTAAAAGAGATATTCCTAAAATATTAGGTTTAGAACCAAAAGTTAAAGAAGAACATCATGAACATAGTCATAATGATGAACATCATCATCATCACCATCATCATGATATAGAAACAGTTGATTTTGATGGAGAAATTGTTTTAACTGAACCTTTAGGAATTGATGAAAGAATTTTTGGTATTATTGAAGATAGAATTGATGAAGCTTTATAACTTCATAATTCTTAATTTTTATCTTATTTTAAAACTTAATCATAAACTTTAGATGATTTTTATTAAATTGTGTTATAATTTAGCTATTTTTAAGAAATTATATATTTCATGCTTTTTTTTGAAGTTCTTCTAATTTTTAGAGCACTGTATTTAATTTAATTTTTCAAGTATTAAATTATTATAAAAAATAGAATTTTAACAGACTTTATTTTATTTTAAATTTAAAATTATTTTTAAACTTAATATTGATTTTTAATTATATTCTATTTTTAATGTTTAAATTATTGAATTTTATAATTTTAATTATTCTAAGTACTTTTATGTTTTTAAAAGACAATAATGGAATAATATCTCTAGATTTTTTATTTTCTATTATTATTCTTATTATAATTACAAGTTTATTATTTGGATTTTTATATTCAAATTTATCTAATGTATTTACAATTAAAGAAAATTTAGAGGAGCGCGTAATAGCAGATAATATTTCAGTTTCTATAAATTCAGTATCTTCTAATGAAATAGGGTACTCTAAAATAATTCATTTAAAATCTGATGTAGTAGGTTATCCATATTATATTAAAATTTCAAAATATAATGTTAATGTTTATGATAAATTTAATCGTGGTGAATCAGCTATTTCTCCAATTAATATTAAAACTAAAAATGGTGGAACTCCTCCATATTTTTTAATGAATTCTGGATTTTCTTATAAATTAACAAAAATAGAAGATAATAATATTACATATGTCATGTTTTATCGGGTTTAATTTACAATTGTGGTTTATGTTAGATAGTATAGGATAATTATCTGTGGAGTGTTGGGAGGTATTGTGTTTTATGTTAGATAGTAAAGGACAATTATCTATAGAATATCTTTTTCTTTTAATTATCTTACTTATGATTGTTATAACTAGTATTCAAGTAATATCTGAAGAAAATGAATTAAATATTGCATTGAATTGTGCAAAATCCGGGGCTTATGAGGCAACATTAATTAATAGTATATCTGTTTATTCAATTAAAGAGTATAATAGTTTATATACTAATCGTCATATATTTAATCCAAAAAAAGTTAAAATATTAAAGATTGATTATTATAAGACTAATTATAATAATAGTTTTAAAAAAACAAATATTTTAATAAGGGTTACAGCTACCTCTGATTTTAATCTTAGTCTTAGTGAAAAATCTGTTTTAGGTCAGGTAATAAATAACCGTATAAGAAGATCAATTGTTTATGGTTTTCATAATGAAGATAAAACAGATGCACCATATTATAATATTTGTTATTCTAATAATTTTGTATATAAAACTGATGATGTAGTGTGGGTTTAAATATATTTAAAAGTAAAAAATAGAAATATTTAGAAAAAATTAAAAGTATATAATGAGTTTTTAATTTTTAAAATATGTGCAAGTGATGCATTTCCTGTAAGAATTGGCATATATATAGCAACAAGAATACCTAATATACCAAATATTATACCGATTCCCCAAATAATTTTAACTGCATTTTTTTCTTTAATTGGATGTCTTAAAACTAATCTAATCATAGATTTAAATCCAGTTTCTGGTCTTACTAATTCTTCATTTTCATTAATTTGAGTAGGTTTTTGTTCTGATCTGTTCATTACTCCTGCACTATAAAATTTAAGAGATGCATCAATTATATTTGGAATCATAATAATAAATGCTACAAGTTTCACACGTCCAATAAGTGCAATTACTGCAATTGTAGCACCAATTACTAATGTTCCAGTATCTCCAGGGAAGACTTTTGCAGGTGCTTTATTATAATATAAAAATGCTATAAGTGAACCAAGTAAACTCATACTTAATATTGTAACATCATATTTTCCAAGAATTAAACATGATATTGTAAGTGATATCATTGAAATAATTCCAAGACCTGATTCAATACCATTTAAACCTGCAAGCATATTTGTAAGATTACTTGCTATTGAAACGATTATAGGTATTAAAATTAAATAAAATATTCCACTATTTTTTGGTGCAATCCATATTAATGGTAAACCTGCTAAAAATAGTAATATTAATTTTTCATATGATTTTAATGCAAGTATATCATCAACCATTCCAATCATACCAACAAGTAAAATTACAACAAGTGCAATTGATAACTCAAAGGTTAAATCAGGGTGTAATATTATTCCTATAAATATACCTATAATATAACCAAATAATATTCCTAATCCACCCATTTCTGCTACTAATGGTTTCATACTTTTATGGATATCTTTTCCAACAATATTTGCTTTTTTTAATCTTCTAATAAGATGAGGCATTATTTCTCTTGTTAAAAACCAAGAAACTAAACCACAAATTATGGCTATTACTGTAAGTGGTATTCTTGTAATTGTAAACATTATTTTACCTTTTTATTTTTTCTAATTATAATGGATTATTTAATTTTATTTTAATAAATCTTTTGTTTATTAGCTATTTGAAATTTAATGTTTAATTTTTATTAATTATTAATTATTTAAGTACTCATATTTTTATTAAAAATATTTTATTAATTGTTTTTTTAATATTTTTTAAATTTTTATTAGTTTTTTATTAACTATTATACTCTTATTTTTACTATAATCTTTGTATAAGTTTTTATTTTTTTATTAAAAAAGTCTCTTATTATATCTAATTTTATGCATATATATTTTCCTATTTAATTTTTATAAAAATCCTTATTTTTTCTTTAATTTTTTAAATATTCGATGAAATAAGTTATTTTTAAGTATATTAAAATTTGTTCAAAATTTATTTTTTATTATTTTATTTTTACTTTATTTATATTATTTTTTTTAATTTTTTTAAACAGTGTTTATTATTATTTTTATAAACTTTTTTATTACTTTTTTTTCTAATTTTTATATTTTTAATATTATCTATTGAATTTATTTATTAAGTTTTATTTTTCATTAGATTAGTTGTTTAATTTATTATTAATATTTATTTTATTATTAATTTGATATTAATTTTAATTTATTATTTTTAATAAATTTTAAATTTTTATTTTATTATTAATAGATTTTATTAAATTTTTAATTTTAAGGTAATATTAAAACTTAATTTATGATGTTATTTTATTTAAATATCATTAAATTTAATATTTAATTTAATAACTATTAATTAAATTTTTCTTTTTAATATTTTTATTAGTTTTTGCAATTATATCTATTTGATTTTGAGTGTGTTGTTACTTTCTGTATAGTATGTGCTATGTGTTATATGGCGTTGGTTTAAGTTAAAATGTATAATCACATTATGACTATGATGACTGTTTTTCCACATATAGCAAAATTTTATGTTTATATCAATTACTTATTGTAATTGTTTATTTGTGAGGACCTGATACTTGGTGTTGGGTTTGATGTTGGTTTAGTAGATGTGGTGATATTTGATTGTTGTGTTTTTTTTCTGTTTTTTTTTGGGAAGGAGAATATTTTGCAATTGGATTTTTTTTATGTAATACTCGTCTATAATTCTTTTTTTTATGTACTTCTGTGTGTATGTATGTTTTCTGTCAAATCTGTTTGATCCTGGCAGAAGCTACTGCTATTGGGATTCGATTAAGCCATGCAAGTTGAACGAACTTTTTGGTTCGTGGCGTACGGCTCAGTAACACGTGGATAACCTACCCTTAGGACTGGGATAACTCCGGGAAACTGGGGATAATACTGGATAGGCAATTTTTCCTGTAATGGTTTTTTGTTTAAATGTTTTTTCGCCTAAGGATGGGTCTGCGGCAGATTAGGTTGTTGGTTGGGTAATGGCTTACCAAGCCTATAATCT